>CAYINH010000020.1:0-16504 GCA_964364615.1 uncultured Gemmatimonadaceae bacterium | reverse complement strand
CTCGGCCGGCAACGACGGGACCGGCACCGTAAGCTGCCCGGCCTGCGACCCCAACGCCATCTCGGTCGGGGCCACCGACTGGCTCGATGAGCAGGCCTACTACACCAACTGGGGCTCGGGGCTCGACATCACCGCCCCGGGTGGGGAGATGTACTCCAACACGACGGAAGAGGCGGGGATCTACAGCGCCTACCTGGGCGGCGGGTACGCCTACCTCCAGGGCACCTCGATGGCGGCTCCTCAGGTGACGGGAACCGCCGGAATCGTGGCCTCAAAGGCCGGACTCAGGGGCAGTCAACTTCGCACCCGACTTGAGACGACCACCGATGATCTCGGCACCAGCGGATACGACACCAGGTTCGGAAACGGCCGGCTCAACAGCTATCGGGCCGTCACGGATTTGACCCTGAATGAAGGCGGCACGCCGCCTCCGGGAGGGCTGGCCGCGTCGTTCACGTACAGTTGCGATGGGAACACGACCTGCCACTTCGACGGCACCGGATCCACTGGTGCGACCAGCTATGACTGGACGTTCGGCGACAGTGGGACGGCAACAGGCGCAACGGCGACCCACACCTACCCGACTGTGAAGAGCAACTACACGGTGACGCTGACGGTCGGGGATGGGACGACCACCACCTCCACCAGCCAGACCGTGTCCTGTTCCACCAAGGGCAAGAAGGTGATCTGCAAGTAGCCTGAACGATCCCATTGCCCCGGCTATCGCGCCCGGGGCCGGAGCCAGAGCACGTGCGCGGTCTCCCGCTCCACCGCCACCCGGGAAAACACCATCGGGAAGTAACGACCCTCCTCCCACAGTGGGAGGAGGTTGTCATAGTAGGGACTCCCCGGTTGCCCCGACTGACCGGGAACGCTGGTCGCGACCGAATTGTCCCAATCCGCAAAATCCAGAATCTCACGGAACGAAGCCCCATGGGTCTGAGTGAAGCCGGGCCCGGAGGTCACGTTGACCGTGGAAGCATTTCCGCCGCGCGATGCGGCGGGCAGGCCGAGTGCCGCTGACAGCGGATGCGGGAACGGGGCCTGGTGGTGCTCACCCCATTGCCACCCGGCCAGGTCGCCACCAAACTGCGCCTGCAACCCGGCCACCGCACCGTCGAACGCCGCCAGCAGCAGCTCCGGGCCGGTGGCTTCCTTCACCAAGGTGGGAAGGCCATACCCCTCGTCGATCAGGATCGCCGCCGCCTGGGCGCCCGCCTCGGCGCCGAAGAACCGGGCTTGCAGGGAATCCAGGAACACGGCAAACAGGATCGGTGCCGAGCCATCCTTCCGCATCACGAAATCCCACTCCTGGAGCAGCCTCAGCTCCGGACCAATCCTGCCTGCCTTGCCCGCCGCTGCCAGCAACCTGGGCACCAGTACCTCGGCCGGCCGGGAGAACTCGTCATGCTGCAGCCGCTCGAAGTCCGCTCGAGTCCAGCCACCCTCCCGCGGAACCAGCAGGCTCGCCAGCCGGTTGGCTCGGAACGGACTGGCCCACTCGTAGTTGAGCGGCAGGGGGTACCCCTTGGGAAGGATGTTGTTGTTGGCGGTGATGATGACGCCCGACGCCGGGTTGTAGCTCTGCGGCAGCTGGTCGAACGGAAGGAACCCGTTCCACTCATACTCTCCATCGCCGGGCACCGGCAGCATCCCCGACCAGGAGCGGACCGGCATCAGCCCGACAGCGACCCAGCCGATGTTCCCGTCCACATCGGCGTACACCAGATTCTCGGTCGGGAGTCGCCACCGGTAGGCCGCCTCCTTGAAGCTGGCCCAGTCCGAGGCCCGGTTCACCGAGAGCTGGGCCAGGTACCCTGCCGTCCCGGGCTCCGAACCGACGAACCGGATCACATACCCTCGGCTCAGGGCGGAGTCCGTTCCGACAATCGGGCCATGCTCGGTGAACTCGAGCTGAACCACCCGGGCGGCCTCGCCCTTGATCGGGATCGTGTCCACAATGACCCGGACCGGCCGCCAGCCATCCCGGGATCGATAGCACCGCGAGGCCGGCTGATCCGGACAGGCACCGAGCGTCTCCAGGTAGACGTCCTGCTGATCCATCCCGACGATGGTGAATCCGAAGCCAACGCGATCGTTGTGCCCGGCGGCAACCCCCGGCACCCCCGGTTCACCGGCCCCAATCACATTCCACCCCGGCCCGACCAGGTGACTCAGATACCGGAGCGACGGCATGCCGAGCCGCCGGTGCGGATCGTTGGCCAGCAGGGGCTTGCCCGACCGGGTCATCTTGCCGCTGACAACCCAGTTATTGGAACCTTCGGATTGGGGATATCGGACGCCTCCGTAAGATGCGTCGGTGGCGCCGAGCGCCGTGGCAGTGATCGAAGTCATGTCAAGCGTCGTCGCGGGGTCGAGGGCCCGGAACGGGTCGGCTGGCCACAGCGCCTCGACCTTTTCCCTGCCCAGCAGGGCCACCAGGCGAGCTCGAGAGATTTCACTGGTGGCATTGCCGGTCATCGACAGCGCGGCCATCCGCTGAAGAGGCACGTCGTCGGCGAAGGGCTCCGGCAGGAACCCCAGCAGGGTGTACTCGATCGGCGGATTGTTACGGACCTGGGCTGCCCAGGCGTTGAGCCCGGCCACGAAGGCGGTCACAATGGCCCTGGTGTCCGGGGCGTAGCTGGTCCACTCGGCGTCCATGTCACCCCGGTACTTGAGCAGCCGGGCAAACTTGTCCCGCTCGATGAACTCGGGGCCCAGAACCTCGGAGAGCCGTCCCTCACCAATCCGGCGCCACATGTCGATCTGCCAGAGCCGGTCCTGCGCCGCGACCAACCCCTGCGCAAAGAAGAGATCGTGCTGAGTGGTGGCATAGATGTGGGGCACACCCCAGCGGTCCCGGCGGACTTCCACCGCGCTGTCCAGCCCGGCCACAGTGAGGTCGCCCGCGATTTGGGCGAGCCGGGTTCGAGCCTCGTCGAGCAGGGGCAGCTCGGCACCACACGCCAATACCAACGGCAGAACGAGCAGGGCGATGGCGATCCGAACTTGACCGGGCACACGACGTCGCATGAGACCTGTTCCTTGGCTTGGAGGCGGTCTTCGAATTGAACGGATTACCTTGAATGTCTCAAGGAGGCACGTCATGAAGCACCTGACAGCGATCTTCACGACCGCCCTGTTTGCCAGCCCCCTGGCCGCCCAGGCCCCGATGGTCGTCTCGGCGGACTGGCTGCACCAGAACCTGAATCAGCCCGGGCTGGTCCTGCTCCAGATTGGGGACGACCGGTCCCGGCCGGTCTATGATGAGGGCCACATCGCAGGCTCCCAGTTCCTGAACCCGTTTCAGAAGCTCAGCACCCCCCGGGTGGAGGGACAACTGATCCTCGAACTCCCCGAAGCTGCGATCATCGCCACGAACCTTGAGGCGATGGGGATCTCCAACAGCTCGCGGGTCATCCTGATCATGGCCAACGAGTACCTGACCCCGACCACCCGGACCTACTTCACCATGGTGTACGCCGGGCTCGAGGGCCAGGTCTCGGTCCTCGACGGTGGACTTGAGGCGTGGAAGGCCGCGGGGTTTCCTGTCACCGTCGAAGTCGCGGCCGTGACCCCCGGCGAGTTTACCCCGAAGCTCAAGCCGTCGGTGGTGACCGACGCCGAGTATGTGGCGCGCCACCTCAAGGATGCGAAAGCCCGGATCGTCGACGCTCGGACCCCCAACTTCTACCAGGGCGCCGAGACGCGACAGGGCCGGAATGGCCACATCGCGGGGGCGGTGAATGTCCCGTTCGGCACGATCGTGGGCGACAGGATGTTCTTCAAGAGCCCGGGAGAGTTACGGAAGCTCTTCATGGACGCCGGTGTCACTGACGGCCAGAAGGTGGTCACCTACTGCCACATCGGCCAGCAGGCCAGCGCCGCCTGGTTTGCCGCGAAGCTCGCCGGGTTTGACGCGGCCCTGTACGACGGCTCGTTCCAGAACTGGGCGGCCCGAACGGAGCTCCCGGTGGTGACCCCGACCGCTCCACCGGAGCGGTAGCATCCGGCTCCAGGAGCCGCAGAGCTCTTCAGCGACGACTGTCTCCTGCCGGAGCGGGCTACCTCAATCAGTGAACAAGGGCCCGGCGCTATACCCTGCGCCGGGCCCTTGAGGCTGTGATGCGGACAACCTAATGATTCGGACGAGGGTTCTCGACCGGAATCATCAGGTGAGCCAGCGGCGTATCGGGCCACATCACCCAGGGCCCCCCGTTCCGATGATCGGTCGAGAAGCTCTTCAGCATGGCCCGATCGGGAACCAACAGCATCAGGTGCGCCCCGACGTGGGTCACCCAGTCATCGGCCCCGGTCGGCTCGGTCGCATACGGATCACTGTTGCTGACCGGACTGTCACCCTTGAGCATGTACGCCAGCCCGATTTCCGTGTAGCTCGGCGCCGTCTTGCCGACGTAGGCCGCGAGGAAATTGAGCCACGGCTTGTTCATGCACCACGGATCCTCTCCCTGGGTGTCCGCCCGGTCGGGAACGCAGGTCCACCCATTGGTTCCTTCTCGAAGCACATTCATTTGCCAGTCGAGGATCGTGGCGTTGGCCGAGATGGAGGACGGCGCGGCGCCCATCGCGCTCTTGATGGGGTCAGACTGGGCGGAGGCGGGCACCGACCCGCCGGGCCCCACGATCAGCACCAAAGTGGTTACCGCGATGACAATGCGCATGGCTGTTCCTCCTGTGTGAAGTACCATCAAACGGTCCCCGGATCCCCGGCAACGGGGGGCAGGACGAGAGCTGCTGCAGCGACAGGCAGCCTGAACCTGGCTGGTAGAATGCACCTCGATCCCGGGTTCTGCAAGCCCCACAAAGACCCGAGTTGACTGAGCGGAGGGCATGGAGCCCTGCCTGGCTAGTGCTTTCCCCGGGCCGAGAACCGCTCCAGAAACTCGCGGTCGCTCGGGGTCAGGCTGGCAAGTCCTGTGGTGCTGATCTGATCCAGAATCCGGTCGAGTTCCGCCCGGTTGACCTCGTGCATCTCATCCCGCTTGATGCTGTTCCACCGGGCCAGGGCCGAGGGACCTGATTCCCGCTTCACCGCCGGAGCGGTCTTCCGCTTCCAGGCGTTGGCCGGCGACCGCCACTGGAAGAACTTGAGGGACAGAAACCCACCAACGAACCCGCCCAGGTGGGCAAAGTGGGCCACCCCGCCGCCCGACCCGGTAAACCCGCCCATCAGCGCCAGCACCGTCATCCCCGCCACCAGCCACCGCGCCTCGATCGGCAGAATCCCCCAGATCAGGATCTGGTCCCTTGGCCAGAACATCGCGAACCCCAGCAGCACCCCGAAGATGGCGCCCGAGGCGCCGATGACCGCGGCCCAGGGGGAGAAGACCAGCGAGAGCAGCCCGCCGGTGACTCCACTCACGGTGTAGAGAATCAGGAAGTTGGGCGATCCCAGCCGCGACTCGAGCCGCGGACCGAAGAAGAACAGGGCGATCATGTTGAACAGCAGGTGACCGAAGCCACCGTGCAGGAACATGTAGCTGATGATGGTCCACGGCCGAATCAGCAGCAGGGCCGGCACCAGCACCAATGGCTGCTCAACGCCCGGCACCGTGCGCTGGAGGAGGAAGCCGATCCCGTTGGCCACCAGCAACCGCATGACCCATGGGGTCATGAGGCGGTCCGATCGTAGCTCACGATGTGCTCCCACTCCGAGGCGTCGGATCGCGCCACCACCGCCATCACCGGTTCGGTATCACTCAGGTTGAACACCTCATGCGGCACCCCGGGTTCGATGTATATGAAATCGCCCGCCTCGTTGTCCACCACCTGGCGACACCCCTCCCCGAACTCATGCCGCACTCGGCCGGCCAGGATGTAAAGCATCACCTCGAAGTCGACGTGGATGTGGGCATGGGCCACCCCGCCCGGCGGAATGGTCGCCACATTCATCGACAGCCTGGTGGATCCCACATTCCCCGCCGACATCCCGGTCTTGTACTTGATGCCGTTCCAGCCGCGGCAGGTGGTACTGCCGCGGATGACCGTAAGGCCGCCGAGTGCTTCAGCCGGCGCCAGCGGGACAGATTCAGTCATGGTCACTTTCCCAGTTGATGTACCATCTCGTCGAGCACCGTGAGAGTGGTGTGAATGGTGGCGAGGTGCGTCCGATGCACCACCACCGCGATCCGAAGGGTAAAGCGTCCCTCCAGCCGGGTGGAGGAGACAAAGACCCGGCCATCGCGACGGATCGCCTCGACCAGTTGCTCATTGTAGCGATCCACCGCCGGCCAGTCGACCTCGGCCCCCTGAGCCCGCATCCGCTCCGGGATGTAGCGGTACACCACCACCGACAGATCCGGCTCCGGACCGACCCAGAACCCCCTCCGGGCGACCTCGTGCCGGAAATATCGCGCCAGCAGACACTTCTCCTCCAGCGCCGCCCGGAATGGGGCGACGCCGTGAATCATCAGCGGGAGCCAGAGTCGGAGGGCCCGGAACGGCCGGGTCAGCTCGGGTGAGAGGTCGGCCGGTGACAGCTCGTCGGTCAGCTTCTTCGCGTCCTGCATGTAATGCTCTTCGTAGTGGTGGGTCTCCGCCAGACGTGCCCCGTCGCGGACCAGCAACACTCCTGAACCGTACGGCAGGAAGAGGCTCTTGTGGGGATCGAGGACCACCGAGTCGGACAGTTCCATCCCCCGCAACATCGAGCGGCCATGCTCCGTCAACGCGAAGAAGCCACCGTACGCCGCGTCCACATGGTACCAGAGTCCGTGCCGCGCGGAGACTTCGGCGATGGCCGTGAGCGGATCCACCGCACCCACATCCGTGGTGCCCGCAGAGGCCACCACCAGCCAGGGCTTGAGCCCGGCCGCCCGGTCCGCCACGATCATCCGGTCGAGTTCGTCGGGCCGCATCCGATAGCGATCGTCCAACGGGACCTGCCGGACCTGGCATTCGCCAAGTCCCAGCACCCGGAGCGCTTTCTCGATGCAATGATGGGTCTGGCTGGTCAGATAGACCACCGCCTGATGGTAGTCCTTCCCCTTGAGTCCGCGAGCGTCCCGGGCGGTCGCCACCGCCACCAGATTGGCCATGCTCCCCCCCGCCAGGTGCACCCCGGCGGCCGAGTCAGGGTATCCCACCACGTCGGCCACCCAGCGGGTCACCAGATTCTCGAGCCGGACCGCACCGGGGCCCCCGAAGAACACTCCGGCATACCGGTTCGAGATGTCGCTCAGGAAGTCGCCCAGCGCCGAGGCGTAGATCCCGCCCCCCGGGATGTAACCCAGGTGGCCCCCGCTGGCGGGATTGAGACCGGGACCGTCCACGTGATCGCGCAGCAGGTCCAGCGCTCGGCTCAGTCCGGGTGGCTCCTCCCTCACCCTGCCCTCGCGAATCCCGATTCCCATCGCGTCCGTCACGTAATACGCCGGCCGATCGGGCAGCGACTCGAGAAACTCCTCCGCGTACTGATTGACCTCGCGGAGCAGCGCGGAGCGGTCGGCCGCCCCGGGTTCGAGTGCCCGGGCGATGGACTCCAGATGGGCAATCCGGTCCGGCAATGCCGTCTCGATCACAGAACCCGCACCACCCACTCCCCCACGAAGTAGCCGACCATCGCAACTCCCAGACCGACGATGAACATGTCGAATCCGCTGCGCAGGATTCCCCGGCCGGTAAAGAGGCTTCGAGCAGCTCCGACCGCGAAATGGGAGGCCATGGCCAGGCCAAACGAGGTCCAGATGGCCCAGCTCTGGGTGCTCACCAGCAGGGGCGCCACCGGGATCAGCGCCCCGATTGCCGTCGCCGTCCCGGTGATCCACGCCTCCCGCATCGGACTCCCCGCCGGCTCGCCGATCCCGAGCTCCTCGCGCACCTTTTCCTCCAGCGCGCGTTCCGGGTCGGCCATGACCGCACTGGCGAAGGCCCGCGCCTCGGCCTCGGGAATCCCCTTGGCCTGGTAGATCAGCTGCAGCTCTTCCTCCTCCAGCGCGGGCATCAGCCGGATCTCTTCCCGCTCCATCGCGATCTCGTGCTCATGCACCTCTCGCTCGCTTTTGGCCGCGAGGTAGCCCGAGGCGCCCATGCTGAGGGCATCGGCCACGGTCCCGGCCAGTCCCGCCAGCACCACCGCATGCGACGCGCTCGCCATGCTGTCCTGGGCGCCCATCATCCCCGCCAGGAGTCCGAAGTTGGCGGTCAGCCCGTCGTTGAACCCGTAGATCACGTTGCGGAGCAGCCCGCCCGCACCCCGTTGATGCCAGGGCTCGGCCGAGCCGCCTGTCATGCCGGCCAGCGTTTCGGCGTGCCCTTTGGACTCCTTGGCCAGGGTCAGCGCCGTGCTGGCCGCGTCGCCCTTGGGGGCCGACCGGTACATCCCCAGATAGCCCTTGACCTCCCGGCCCTCCTCGGCCAGCAACATCGGGAGCAGGAACCCCGGGCCGAACCACCGGGAGAGCCGGACCAGAGTCCGGGCCCGAAAGCTCGGCGCCGGGGTCGGGGCCACGAACCCATGCTCGGCCATAAGTTGTTGCCACATAATGACATGACGGTTTTCGACGTCGGCCAGCTTGCCGAAAATATCGGCCCGAACCGGATCGGGCTCTTTGGCCGCCAGAGCGCGGTAGAGGAACGCCGCATCGGCCTCGTCCTCGAGGTGGTGCGCCCACTCTTCCGGCGGACGCTGCGGGGGGGTCGTCATGGCCTGGAATCTAGACGGTTTTGCCACGCAGGCCTGCGACGGTCCCCGGGGTCGGTGCATCTTTCTCACTGTGACCACCAGAACGGCGTCCATGGACCTGTATCGGCTGGCAGAACAGGACACCTTGCTTCCGCGAGCCCAGCGGGGAGACCCCGCCGCCCAGGAGGCGATCTATCGCGCCCTGGAGACTCCGGTCTACGGGGTGGCGCGGCGGATCTGCCGGACCCGGGAGGACGCCGAGGACGTGCTGCAGGAGACCTTCCTGGAAGTGTTTCGGAGCCTGCCCCGGTTCCGGGGCGATGGCAGCCTCTGGGCGTGGGTCCGGACCATCGCCTCGAGCAAGGCGCTGATGAGGCTCCGCCGGAACAAGTATCGGGACACCGATGAACTCGAACCCGAGTTGACCGTCTCTCCCCGGGAGGATACGGCGCTCCGTCTCGACCTCGAAACGGCGCTGGAGCGGCTCTCCGACACGGCCCGCGCGGTGGTCTGGTTGCACGATGTCGAGGGCTACACCCATGAGGAGATTGCAGGGATGATGGACAGGACCCCGAGTTTTTCGAAATCCCAGCTGGCCCGGGCCCATGTCAGGCTCCGGGTCTGGCTGGGCGAGGAGGTGACGGCATGACCCACCTGAACATGGAACAGCTGCTGGCCCTCCGGGAGCCGGGCGTGGAGCCCGGGCGGGAGACGGCCCTGACCCACCTTGAGGGGTGTGCCCAATGTCGCACCGAGGCCGACCGGCTGGCGCAGCGGGTGGCCCGGCTCCGGACCCTGCCCACGCCCCGTCCGGCCCGGGACCATTTCGCGGTGATCCGCAGTCGCCACGTTCGGGAGCGCCGCCTGCGCCAACTGCGGGTGGCCGGGTGGACGGGACTGGCGCTGGCGGCTTCGCTGACGCTGGTGGTCGGACTCCGGAGCCTCGGCACCACCCCCGAGGTGAGTACAGTGGTGGCCGGAGCCGGCGATGATGAACTGTTGCGGATGATGGCGCGGTCCCGCGAACTGGAAGCCACGATCCGGGCCTGGGATTCCGACAGCCGGGTCGTCACTGGACGGACCACCGCCATCTCGCTCCGGTTGGAGCAGCAGCTTGGCGCGGTCGACCGGGAACTCGAAATGATCGGCGCGCTCGGCAGCATCAGCCAGCCCAGCCGCGCCCAGCAGTTGCGGCTCTGGCGCGAGCGGGTCGGCCTGCTCGATGGTCTGATGGATGTTCACCTGACCCGCGCATCATTTGCGGGTCTCTGAGAAGGAGTAGCACGATGGTCATGCGTCTCACACTCTCCCTCGCGTTCCTGGCCTCGGTGGTCATGCCGCTGGCCGCGCAGCCGGTCCGGCGGGAACGGTCCGACACCCTGGAGCGTCGCTTCCGGGTGATGATCAACGGCGAGGATGTCACGGCCACCATGGCGCCGCTGCTCCAGCGGCGGGCCCGGCTCGGCGTCACGGTCAGCCTGGTGGCGCGGGCCACCGACTCGGTCGGCGCCTACCTCGAGTCGGTCACCCCCGGCAGCCCGGCCGCCCAAGCCGGACTCCAGGCGGGTGACCTGGTGACCCGGCTGGACGGCAAGTCGGTGCACGAAAGCAGAGTGAAGACCGCCAGGGAGCAGTCGGCGCCCGGTGTCGGACTCATCGAACTGGCGGCCAAGCTGGTGCCGAACGACACGATCACCGTCAACTACGTCCGGGGAGATGCCCGTCGCAGCACGTCACTGGTGACGGGCGACGAACCGATTGTCTGGGCTGGCGACGGGAACGTCATCCGGATGCTGCTCCCCGGTGGCGAGCGGATCTTCCAGTTCCCCGGGCTTCAGTTCCAGCCACGGGTCGAGATCGAACGGGGCCCCCGGATCGAGTCGCGGGGCGGCCCGGAACGACGGCTGGAAATCCTCCGGGAGCCGGGGGAGTGGACCGTGCTCCTCGGCGGCGGCGCTCTCTCCGACCTCGAGCTGGCACCACTCAACGCCGACCTGGGCGGCTATTTCGGCACCACCGAAGGCGTCCTGGTCATCAAGGTGGCGGACCAGTCTCCGCTCGGCCTCAAGGCGGGCGACGTGATTCTCAGCGTCGATGGTCGGAAGGCTGCGAGCCCCAACAGTCTGATGCGGATTCTCCACTCCTACGAGGACGGGGAGAGTCTCAAGTTCGAAGTGATGCGCCAGAAACGGCGGGAGACCGTGACCGGCACCATGAAGTCCGGGGGCGGGGGATGGGATGTGGTTCAGCCCCGGCGACCGGATGGACAGTTCTGAGCAGGGTCCGTGAGCGGTCACACCCGATGAACAGTCATCGGGTGCCTCCGGGACCAGTCGACTGCTGAAATGCAATGCGCCAGACCGACAATGTTGAGGCACAGTCTGGCCGGGCGCTGATCGCGGCCACCAGGGACGGTCCGATGAACTGAGTGAACACCTGGTCGAATCGCTGCATCTTCAGCAAGCGTGCGCTTTCCGGGTCGATGACTTCAATCTGGGTGTCGAAGGCCTGTCAAGGTCAAGCCACTCGAAGTCCATGCCGTGGGGTCCTCGGCGGAACCGGGTCGCCTCCTTCCAACGGCGATCAGGCACCAGCACGAGAACGGTCAGCAGACCGTCATCGCCCTCCTGCATGCCGAGGTAGACGGGATCCGGTGCCCGATCCGGTCTGATCTTATTGTGGCGGTAGTCAGGTTGGAGCGGAGCGTCCATAGCCCGACGCGTGAGCGCGCCAGGCTCCGCACCCGTGCCCCGTCTTCTTTCCGACCCACGATCCGATCGGGACTCACAAGGTGATGGGCATCACCGACTGGTCCAGCATCGACACATAGCCTTCATCATCATGAATGGCTCGCACCGTTATCGTCACGTCCGCACAGGCCGGCTTCTGGTGACCGTCACCGCCGTTGGACTTGGCGGATGCCTGGGACCTGACGGTGGCACCCTTGAGGTCAGCTTCCGGGGCTCGGCAGACTATCCCGTCGCCCTGGCTCAAGTGCAGGCAGGACCGAGGCCAGACGTGATGGTGATCGGAGCGGCGTTGCCACTATCGGGCCCATTCACGGCGAAATCATCCCCCATCCCAGTTCCGGGAGGTGGGTCGTGGCCGGTGGTGGCGGTCCTGCTCGAAAGAGAGGGAGATACCCTGGCTGTCGTCCGGGGCGCGATCGAGCTCGGCCCTGGGTACCGTCATCTGTTGTCCCTGCTCGTCGCCCCGAATCTGAGCCTCTGGTTCATCTGCAGTTCCACAATCGGGAAGGCGCCGATCAGGGGCATCGGGCCCAATCCCCCTGATACACTCTACGTCCACTATCTTGGCCTGCCGCCAGGAAAGTACCCACCGGTCTGCTGAGGTCCCCTTCAGCAACCGCGCAAACCACCGCGCCGCCGACCCCGCTATTTTTCTCAATGGTCCGGATTGTCCCTTTGCTCCTGCTCCTGTGGACCCTGGCACCGCCGCTGGCCGCTGGCCAGGGGCTGCCTGCCTATCGCCCGATGAACCCCTTGCTCTCGGGGCGGACCGCGCTGGGGTTCATCCCGCTCAGTCCCGCCGGCGATGGCTGGAGCGGGGACCTGGCGGTGGATTACGCCAGCGTCGTCGAGTCCAGTCAACGGTCGCCCGCCAGCGTCCTGCTGGACGCGGAGGTCTTCCGGGCGACTCTGCGGCTGAACCACTCGCTCGGTTCCCGCGGGTTCCTCCAGCTCGCCGGTGCGGTCTCCTCGTCCCAGGCCGGCTTTCTCGATGGTCCCATGATCTGGTACCATGATCTGGTGGGCTTCAACGAGGCCACCCGACGCGAACGACCTCGGAACAGCTTCGCCTATCAGTTGACCCTGCCCGACGGCTCCACCGTCGAGCGCGAGTCCAGCGGGCTCAGGGTCACTGAACTGAGTGTGGCGGGGGGCCTGCGGCACAGCGTCCATTGGCAGACCGTCGCCCGGGTCTTGGTTCCAACCGGCGGCGGGTCGGCCGGCTACGGCACCCCCTCTGTCGCCACCGGACTGGTCACCACCGTTCGCTCCCGAGCCTTGGGAGACCGATTGACCCTGGAGGGCAGCCTGGGACTGGGGTACACCGCGCCTTCCGGGGAGCTGGCCGAGTGGCAGCGCCGCTGGCTTGCTTCCGCGAGCGGCGGGGCGCGGTTGCGGTTCTGGGGCCAACAGGCGATCTACGCCAACCTCTTCCTCCATTCCTCGGCCTACCACGGCACCAGCGTCCCGGCGCTGGACCGGGAGGAGGCGTCACTCGATTTCGGGTTTCTGTTCCGACCGGGGAAGGGACCGGAAATCGTGGCGGGACTGGTGGAGGATCTTTACGCCTTCGGGCCAGCGGTGGACCTGGTCCTCAGGCTGGGGGCCCGCTGGTAAAGAGATACTGCTCGAGATTCTGGTAGAGGAAGGTCCGGGCTTTCTGATCCTGCAGATTGAGCCCGTGGTGGTTGATCAGGGCCTGCTGATGGGCCACCCACTCGGCCCAGCACACCCCGCAGATCTGCTCGAAGGCCCGCTTCCCGATCTCATTCGGAAAGGGCCGGAACGCCATTCCATCCCGGGTCTCCCCGCATCGCACGCATGTCACAGTGGCCATGCGGGGAAGGTAATCAGTCGCCAGAGCGGAGTGCCCGCACCCCACTCCGGGTACCGAACCCGGTGCCGATCCCGAACACGGCGCACAACCCGGTGGTGATCACCGGGAGGGCGGCGAGCGGCCAGGTGATCAAGGCCGCGATCACACCGGCAATCAACGGCACCAGGGGCGCCCGGATCCCGTCCACGAACCGGAGCCGGTTCCGCACGAAATTCCTGGCCAACATGAATCCCCCAGCTCCAACCGCAATGACAATCAGCAGGCCTAGCATCGGTCCTCCCTGGTGAACAGCCCTAAGTCATTGTAAACGCGAAACTTACACAATGACCTGTGCGTTCCAATACGAAACTTATGAGCCAGGAGTTTCACCAGCGAATCAGGCAGCTGCCCCACTGGAAGCCGGACCCGAAGGCGGTCAGCACCAGCAGCGATCCCGGCTTGAGCCGTCCAGCCCGGACGCACTCGTCCAGCGCGATCGGAATGGTGGCGGCCGTGGTGTTCCCGAATCGGTCGATGTTGTTGAACACCTGGTCGTCCCGGAGGCCCAGCCGCTTCTGGACCATCTCCGAAATCCGGAGATTGGCCTGGTGTGGGATCAGCAGGTCGATGTCACTGGGCATGAGCTTGAGCCGGGCCAGCAGGGTCTCGACCGATTCCGGCATCCGGGTCACCGCCTGCCTGAACACTTCCCGCCCTTCCATCTTGATCCAGTAGCGACCGTCGTCGATCTGCTGCTGGGAAATGGGGGGGTGATACATCGCTCCCGGGCCGTCCACCCAGAGCCGGTCGGCAAAGGCACCGTCACCGTGGAGGTCGAATCCCTGCACCCCCCGGCCGGGGTCATCGGTCGTTCCCAGCACCACCGCACCGGCCCCGTCGGCAAACAGCACCGAGGTGGCGCGACCGCTGTCGGACTTGTCCAGCCTGGTGGACTGGATCTCCTGGCCGATGGTCAGAATCCGGCGATAGGCCCCGGTCGTGATCAGCGCATCCGCCACCTGCAGCGCGTAGAGGAAGCCGCTGCAGGCGTTGACCACGTTGAAGGCGGGGATCCGCCCCATGTCCATCTCGTGCTGGAGGTAGACGGCGTTGCCGGGGAAGAAGTGGTCGGGAGTGCTGGACGCGTAGACGATGGCGTCGATGTCCCTGGGGTCGAGGCCGGCCATCTCGAGGGCGCGGGTGGCAGCTCCCCTGGCCAGATCGACACCGCGCTCGCCCTCCGTGACCCAGTGGCGTTCGCGGATCCCGGACCGCTCGACGATCCACTCATCCGAGGTATCCATGAGCTTGGCGAGATCGTGGTTGGTCACGACGCGGGCCGGAACGGTGTGTCCGGTGCCCAGTACGATGGTCCGAGTCACCAAGTGCCTCCGTCAGGGAACGAAGTCCATTCGAAGAAGGTACTGACCTCCACGGCCATGGGACAGGGATACGACAGTGGGCGGAGCCGGAGCCCCGCCCACTGTGCTTTCCGCCCCGGGGAGTTCCCGGCGGCTACTCGTACCGCAGCGCGTCGATGGTGTTCAGCCTCGCGGCCCGGCGCGCCGGCCACAGTCCGAAGAAGAGTCCGACCGCCGCACTGAAGGCGAAAGCCACCACGACGGCCATCGGTGAGACCAGGGTATTCCACCCGAACTTGGTGGACATGATCACCGACGACCCCCAGCCCAGGAGGACCCCCAGGGCGCCGCCGGCCACACAGAGGACCACCGATTCGATCAGGAACTGCAGCATCACGTTGTTCCGGGTGGCGCCGAGCGCCTTCCGGATCCCGATCTCCCGGGTTCGTTCGGTGACCGACACCAGCATGATGTTCATGATCCCGATCCCGCCGACCAGCAGGCTGACGGCGGCGATGCTGGCCAGCAGAACCCCGAACACCTGGGTGGTCTGCTGCTGGGTGGCCAGGAACTCCCGGGCATTCCGGATCTGGAAATCGTTGTCTCCCCCGGGGCGGATCTTGTGCTCCCGCCGGAGGATCCCTTCGATCTCCACCATCCCCGCCTCCAGGCTGACCCCTTCCCGGACCTTGACGCTGATCGACCGCAGCCGATCGGTACCGAAGATCCGGTAGCGGGCAGTCTTGAGCGGGATGTAGAGCTGTTCATCGGGGTTGGAGTAGCCCTGGGACCCCTTGGCTTCAAAGACGCCAACGACCTCGAACGGCTGCCCGCGGATCTGGAGCGTCTGTCCGATCATTGCAGCAGGATTGGCATTGAACTGGTTGGAGACCGTCGCCCCGATCACGACGTACCGCTGGCGGGACTCGTCCTCCCCCGGGGTGTACATCCGCCCATGGGTGATCTTGACGTTTCTTACCTCACCGTAGTTGGCGCTGGTGCCGATCACGTTCAAGTTGGCGTTCCGGCCCAGGTACTCGATCGGAAAGGACCGCTGAATCTCGGGAACCACCGCTTCGATCGATCCGCCGGAGGCGGCCAGGGCGTCCGCATCCTGGACCGTCAGACTGACGCGCTGCTCGGTCGCACGACCACCCATGAAGGACTGACCCGGTGAAACGCTCAACAGGTCGGCGCCCAGGGCATTGATCCGGTCCTCCACCGCCTTCTGGGCCCCGCTGCTCAGGGCCACCACCGTGATCACCGCCGCCACACCGATGATCACCCCGAGCATGGTCAGACCCGCCCGAAGCTTGTTGGCCCGGATGCTCTGAAACGCCACCCGGAAGATCTCGATGATCAGCATCTACTTGCCTCCTCCCGGTGGCCGGCCCGATCCACCCGCCGGTGCCGCCGGACCACCAGCCGGAGCCGCGGCCGCTGGCGGCTGGCTTCCCCCGTTGGCCGGGGCCTGCCGCATCCCGCCCATGGTGCCCCCGCCGGTCATCTGCCCGACCCGGGTCCGAAACTCCTCCTGCGACCGGAGCAGGCTGGCGCTGGGCAGCACAACGATCGAGTCCCCCTTCGTCAGGCCGGAAACGACTTCGCTGTAATCCAGATCGGTTAACCCGGTCCGGACGTGGACCGGGGTCGGACCGCCGGGCCGCTTCACAAACACGATGTAGTTGCCGCCGAACTGGTAGTCATTGCCCGCGGGCCGCCGGCCACCGGGTCGCCCCCGGGTCCCCCCAATCCCCCCGCCCGCCGGCTGCATGATCTCACCATCGTGATCGACACCCATTGCGACACAACGCAGCGTCTGTTGCGGGCCGATTGGGACTTCTCTGTACGCCATGACGGCGGGAACGTGGACATTCCCCGGCTGCGCGAGGGCGGGGTCGGCTGCGTTTTTCTCGCCGTTTACGCGTCG
>CAYINH010000019.1:0-16539 GCA_964364615.1 uncultured Gemmatimonadaceae bacterium | reverse complement strand
GCCGCTGGCGGCGTGGTGCTCAGTCTGGAATATCTCTCGATCATCGTCATCACCCTGCTGGTCTGCGGCGGTCTCTTCGTCTTCTTCAGGTACAGTACCGTCGGGGTCGCCATGCAGGCCACCAGCCAGAACCAGCTGGCGGCGGCCTACGTCGGGATTCCGGTCAAGCGCCTCTTCTCCATGGTGTGGGCCCTCTCGGCCGCCTTGGCCGCCGTGGCCGGCGTGCTGCTCGCCCCGGTCTCGCTGATCGATACCAACATGGGGTTGATCGGACTCAAGTCGATCGCGGCCGCGGTGCTGGGCGGATTCGGGTCGATTCCCGGGGCGGTGGTCGGTGGGCTGATCGTCGGGCTGATCGAGCAGTACGCCGGGGTCTATCTCGACGCGGGGTTCAAGGACATCGCCGCCTGGGTGGTCCTGCTGCTGGTCCTGGTGGTGCGGCCCCAGGGGTTGTTCGGCCAGGTGGGGCGGAAGAAGGTCTAGATGCGCAATCGGCTCCAGACCAGCTACCGGGAGGACATCCGGCTGTTCCGCTGGCGCCACGATCTGGTCTGGTATGGCCTGCTGGGCCTCGGCTTGGTGCTTCTCCCGCTGGTGGTCCCGGTGTTCTATGTCGGCGAGCTGTCCTTCGTCTTCATCTACGCGATCGCCGGGGTCGGGCTGATGCTCCTGGTCGGATACACCGGCCTCGTCTCCCTGGGCCACGCGGCCTTCCTCGGGGTGGGTGCCTACGGCCACACCTGGTTCATCGGCCACGGGGTGCCGTTCCTGCCCAGCATGGTGCTCGCCGGTCTGCTGGCAGGGGTGATCGGGGTGGTGGTGGGAATTCCCACGCTGCGGATGACCGGGATCTACCTCTCGATCGCCACCCTGGCGATGGGCGAGATCATCGGACAGGTGTTCATCCGCTGGGAGTCGGTGACCGGGGGGTTCCGAGGGCTGCCGGTTCCGGCCCCGGTGGTGCTGGGGATCGACCTGGGGAGCGGCCCGCGATTCTACGGCCTCTGTCTCACGGCACTCATTCTGGTGTTGCTGGGTGCCCGGAATCTGCTCCGGGCGCCGACCGGGCGATCGTGGGTGGCGGTGCGGGACAGTGAGATCGCCGCCCAGAGCATGGGCGTCAATCTGGCCCGGACCAAGACCCTGGCGTTCGCCGTCAGCGCGGCGATCACCGGTCTGGCCGGGGCCCTCTTTGCCCACAAGGTCGGCTACCTGGCCCCCGACATCTTCACCGTGCTGCTGTCGATCCAGTTGTTGCTGCTGGTGGTGGTGGGCGGGGTCGGCAGCCTGCACGGGGCGGTCTTCGGGGCGCTCTTCGTGGCGGTGCTCCCGGTCGTCATCGCCGGGGTCCGGGACTCGCTCCCCGCCGCCATCGGTCAGCAACCGGGACTCGAACCGGGGGTCTTCGGCCTGGTGCTGGTGCTGGTGATTCTGTTCGAGCCGCTCGGGATCTACGGGCGGTGGCGAAAGATCCGGCTCTACTTCTCGCTCTTTCCCAGCTATCGGAAGGCCACCTTCAAACGGCAGAAGGCCTTCCTCCGGTCGGAGCGGCTCCGATGACCGCACCGCTGCTCCTGGTGGAGGACCTCACCATCGCCTTCGGTGGCCTGGTGGCAGCCGATCACGTCAACTTCGAGGTCCATCCGGGCGAGTTGCTGAGCCTGATCGGCCCCAACGGTGCCGGCAAGAGCACCGTGTTCAACCTGGTGAGTCGGCTGTACGACCCCACCGAGGGACGGATCGTCTTCGACGGTCAGGAGATCACCCGGATGCCGCCCCACGCCATCCCGGCGCTCGGCATTGCCCGCACCTTCCAGAATATCGAGTTGTTCGAGCACGCCACCGTGCTGGACAATCTGCTGCTGGGCCGCCATGTGCACAGTGACACCAGGTGGTGGCAGGAACTGGTCTTCACCCCCGCTGTGCGGCGAGGGGAATTGGCGCACCGGGAGCGGGCCGAGCAGGTGATCGACCTGTTGGATCTTCAGGCGGTTCGGGAGCAACCGGTCGGGGGGCTGGCCTACGGCCTCCGGAAGACCGTCGAACTGGGTCGCGCGCTCTGTCTGGAGCCGCGGCTCCTGTTGCTGGACGAACCCTCGTCGGGGCTCAATCCGGAGGAGACCGAGGATCTGTCCCACCAGCTCGACGACATCCTGCATGATCTGGGCATCACCGTCCTGATGGTGGAACATCACATGGGGCTGGTCCGCGAGGTATCCGATCGGGTGGTGGCGCTCAACTCCGGCCAGGTGGTGGCCACCGGAACCGCGCAGGAGGTGCAGTCCCACCCCGAGGTGGTGCGCGCCTACCTGGGCGACGGGGCCGATGCCGGAGTTGCCCCGTGAGTGAACCGGTGATCCCTCTGCTTGCGGTGCGGAACCTGGAGACCAGCTACGGTCCGGTGCGGGCCCTCCGCGGCGTCAGTCTGGATGTTCCGGAGGGGCAGATCGTGGCCCTGCTCGGGGCCAACGGCGCCGGCAAGACGACGGTGCTCAAGACCATCTCCGGGGCCCTGGATCCCGACAAGGGCACGGTGACCTTCGACCAGTTGGAGATTCAGCGCCGCGACCCCGACTGGGTCGCCCGGCGCGGCATTTCCCATGTTCCGGAGGGCCGGGAGGTCTTCCCTTTTCTGACCGTACTGGAAAATCTCCGGATGGGTGGCTACGCCCGCCCGGACCGCGCCGCGATCGCCGGGGACCTCCAGCGGATGTTCGACTACTTCCCGGCGCTCCGGACCCGGGGCAGCCAGCCCGCTGGACTGCTCTCGGGTGGGCAACAGCAGATGCTGGCGATCGGCCGGGCGCTCATGGCGCGGCCCCGGCTCCTGCTGCTGGATGAGCCCTCCCTTGGCCTGGCGCCGAAACTGGTCCAGGAGATCTTCCAGATCATCACCCGGATCAACCAGGAGCAGGGAGTCACCATTCTCCTGGTGGAACAGAACGCCCGACTGGCCCTGGAGACCGCCTCCTACGGGTACCTCATGGAGCTCGGTCGGATCGTCATGGACGACACCTGTGCCCGTCTCCGTCAGAGCGGGGACGTCCAGGAGTTCTATCTGGGCGGGAAGGATACCGGGGTCCGCGGCAAGCGGCGATGGAAGCGGCGGAAGACCTGGCGATGACCGACCCTCGCCCGACCGTTGACGGTTGCACCACCATTCCGGAGCTGTTCTGGCGCCGGGTGGAGGAATGGGGTGACCGGGTGGCCCTCCGGGAGAAGGATCTCGGGATCTGGCAGCCGATCACCTGGGCCGAGTATGGCGAGCGGGCCCGGGCCGCGGGGTTGGGGCTGGTGGCGCTCGGGCTCCAGCCCGGTGACGTGGTGTCGATCCTGGCCGAGAACATCCCGGAGTGGCTCTACGCCGACCTCGGGATCCTCGGGGCGGGTGGGGTGAGTAACGGGATCTACCCCACCGACTCCCCGGCCCAGGTCGAGTATCTGCTCAACGACTCCAGCAGTCGCTTCCTGGTGGTGGAGAATGAGGAGCAGCTCGACAAGGCCCTTGAGGCGCGGGCCCGATGCCCCGGCCTGCAACGGATCATCGTGGAGGACATGGAGGGGCTGCGGGGGTTTCAGGACCCCATGGTGATGAGTTTCGCGGAGCTGCTCGAGCTGGGGCGGGCCCGGCATCGGGCCCACCCGGCCGAGTGGATGGAGCGACTTCAGAGACCGCGGTCGGAGGACCTGGCCATCCTGATCTACACCTCGGGCACGACGGGCGCCTCCAAAGGGGCGATGCTCAGTCACGGGAACGTGCTGTTCATGATGTCGGCCCTCAGCGAGGTGCTGCCTGCCGGTCCGGAGGATCGAGGCCTCTCCTTCCTGCCCCTCTGTCATATCGCCGAGCGGACCTTCACCACGACCTATCCGCTCAAGACGGGGTTGGTGGTGCACTTTGCCGAGGCGCCCGATACCGTCCCCCAGAATCTCCGGGAAGTCGAGCCGACGATGTTCTTCGCGGTGCCGCGGCTCTGGGAGAAGTTCTACTCCTCCATCACGATCCGGATGCGGGAGGCCACCTGGTTCGGCAAGTGGGCCTACCATGCCGCCCTGGCCGCCGGGCGGCGGGTGGCGGAATGCCGGCTGGCCGGCCGCCGTCCGGGGTTCGGGCTGGCGGTGGCCTTCCGGGTGGCCGACCTGGTGGTGCTGGGAAACATCCGGCGGATGCTGGGCCTGGCGAAGGGGCGCATTCTCTTCAGCGGGGCCGCCCCGATCTCTCCCGACCTGATCCGCTGGTTTCTCGCCCTGGGGCTCGACATGCGCGAGGGCTACGGCCAGACGGAGTGCTCCTGCATCACCTCGGTGCATCCGGCCGGTGGGACCCGAACCGGCACGGTCGGGGTGCCGATTCCGGGGACGGAAGTCCGGATCTCGAGTGTGGGGGAAATCCTGATCCGGGGCCCCCACGTGTTCCTGGGATACCTCAATCAGCCGGAAAAGACCGCCGAGACCGTGATCGACGGATGGCTGCATACTGGTGACGTGGGTGCGATCGATGCCGATGGACACCTGCGGATCACCGACCGACTGCGGGACATCATTATCACGGCGGGGGGGAAGAACATCACCCCGTCGGAGATCGAGAACCAGCTCAAGTTCTCGCCCTACATCTCCGACGCGGTGGTGATCGGGGACGGGCGGAAGTACCTGACCTGCCTGGTCATGCTCGACCATGAGAATGTGGCGCAGTATGCCCAGGACCGGCAGATCCCGTTTTCTAACTTCGCCTCGCTCTGTCAGGCCCGGCCGGTGGTCGATCTGATTGGCCGGGAGATCGAGCAGGTCAACCAGCAATTTGCCCGGGTCGAGACGATCCGGAAGTTCCGGTTGATCGACCAGCTGCTCACGGCGGAGGACGAGGAGCTGACGCCGACCATGAAGCTCAAGCGGAAGACGGTCCACCGGAAGTATCAGGCGCTGATCGACGAAATGTATGCAGACGCGACACTATGAATGGAGCGATCCTGGTCATTACGAGGTGACACTCCGCACGGTCGTGAACCTCCCGGATATGGCCGAATTGCCGAATCGGTGCCTTGCCTGACCAACAGGTGCCGGTCTATTGTTGAAAGCGCCCTGAGAGAGTTACGCCATGCCACATCCGCATACCCACAGCTCCTACGCTCTCCTGCTCCTCACCGCATGTGGCGGGGGCGTCACCTTGGTCGACCCTCCACCTCCGCCCCCCGTGTTCGGCTTCCGGCTCCTGCTGACCCCCGATCCCGAGGACCTCGCCGCGGCCCAGGCACTGGGCTGGGCGAGCGGGATTCCGGCCGCTGAGGTGACCATCACTCCGCAGGACTCCAGTGCAGCGCCGCGAGTTCTGCAGGCGTCCGCTACCGGGACGGTCGAGGTGGGGAGCGTCACGTCTGGCAACTACATCGTCGAAGCCAAGCGGTGGCTTACCCCGGCAGAGCGGGCGCTCCTTCCAGCGAATCAGGATGCTCTGGGGTGGATTGCCAAGAGTCTCATCCGGTTTGCCGGCAGCGGGGGTGACGTTTCCCTGGCGGTGTCGGCAGACCGGCGGAAGGGGCTGGTGATCGGTGAATGGGGCTTCAACTGGGCGGCGTTGCAGCCGGTCAACCAGACTTACCGTTTTGGGGGCTTCCTGGAGATTTACAACAATGCCGACACTACGTCCTACCTGGACGGACTGACCATCGTGCAGGGGATCGTGTATGAGTTCGACTATCCGAACTTTCCCTGCAGCGCCGAGGCAGCATTCACCAATGATGCGCAAGGGGTTTGGACCCGGCAGGTGCAACAGTTCCCCGGGCGCGGCAACGATTATCCGATGCTACCCGGAGGTGTTGTGGTCGTGGCCATCGACGCCATCGACCACTCGAAGATTGTCAACGGAGGAATCGATCTCAGCCGCGCCGACTTCGAGTTCTGGGGCGGGCCGGGGGACGTGGATAACCCCGCCGTCCCGAACATGATCGATACGCTGGCTCTCGGACAGAATTCCTTGGGGCACGGTCCCCTCTTCCAGGCGATTGCTTCCGTCGCGGTGCTGGCCCGCCCCTACAACCGCGCGACCGCACCAAGGCGACTGGATCTCAACGGAACGGAGTATGCCCGGGTTTCCGCGGATCGCATCATCGATGTAGTCACGCTGTGGCCGAACTACGTCGCCGAATGGCCCCGCTGCCCGCAACTGGTCAATGCACGATTCGATCGGGGCTCCTTTGACGGGCGGGGTGGGGATCTGAACGTGGAGTACGAGTACTCGATCTCACGCCGTAGCGTCCCGTCGGCCTCCGGTGGTCGACCGTTGCTGCAGCATTCCCGGAACAGTGACGCCGACTTCATCCGGACCCGGCGTTCGCCGGGCATCGTGCCCTAGTCGACCCTCCGGCTGGCCCCGGCTGCCTCAGCCGGGGTCAGCACTCAGTGGGATCATCCCAGGCACTTGCAGCACGTCGTCGTGGGATTCCAGATGTCGTTTATCCCCTCGCCGTGGATCGCGACGCAGGCACTTCTGCAGGCTTCTGCACTTGGCTTGGACCCGAGAAACGTTACTCCATCATCCGCACACGCGAGCGCATTGGCCGGCGTCGCGGTCGCAACCACCAGCCCAAACACCAGTGCTCCCACAGTGAGCACCCCACCGACCCACCCCGAGACTTTCGCTAGACCCTTCGACATACACCCCTCCCTGATTGAACCACGTTGACCTTCCCGAGCCGCCCCGGACGGGACAGCTCCACCTACGGCCGCCGCACGGTGGCCGCCGTTTTCTTCGCTTTCGGGGCCGCACCCGAATCCAGTCCCGAAGGTGGCCTCCCGGTAACCGCCCGATACACCGAATCCAGCGCGGGCCCGGCCCTGAGCCGCCCAACGCGGGCATAGAGCACTCCGCCCCAGGCATCGAGCACCACGGTCTACGGGACGGACCCGGCGCGATAAAGCCGCCGGAGTTTTTCATTGGGGAACGTTGTAACTGCGTAGCGCAGCGCGTGTTCGGCCGCATAGCGCCGGGTTTGCTCCACCGAGTCGAGCGATATGGCGATCACTCGGATAGGACCATCGTTCAGCCGCCCGAGGGAATCCGCCAGGTTGGCCCAAACCGGCAGCGTGGCTTTGCAATACTGGCAGGTCGTCGTGAGCACGAAGAGGACCTGTCTAGCGGTGGAGTCCAGGCTCTCGCCGATGGTCAGGGTGTCTCCACCCAGCGTTCTGGCCACGAAGCCGGGCACCGCGTAGCCCTGGTGCGGCTGAGTGGCACGACGGGTGAGCTCCGCATAAGCCTTGTTCAGCGCGATTAGGCGGACACCGAGCACAACCACGAGCCCACAGGCGGCGAGCAGGGCCAGTGAAAACAGCAGAGTGGTGCGAAAGGTCCTCGTCATGCGAGCCTCGGAACGACACTTCCTGCTATGGCACTGGGAAAGGACTCCAGTATAGTACAGCGCACGAGAATTCTCGGATAGAGCCCAACGTTCGGCAACCAGAAACCCCGAATTGGGAAGTCCAACGGTCAACTGCAGTGATTCCGGTCATGGGGCTGGGAGTAATTCCGGTCCCAACGCTGGAGGCAACTGCAATACCAAGCACTGTCTGCATCTCTATTCGTTGCGGCTTTGCCTCGCCTCTCCCATTATTGATCCATCTTGTATGCCGGATCTGCGGACCACCTTGCTCGCAGCGCTCCGGGAGGGACTTCCGTCGGATCTCCGGGAACTGCTGAATTAGGGACTCGATGAGTCGGTAACACCTCCACACGTATCGGCGGCGGCACTCATGGGCATTCCCCGGCGCACCCTCGCGGCACGATCGCAAAGAACGGACCTGCCGCCACCCGGTCGCATCCTCCAGTGGTGCATCGTCCTGCGCGCCTGCGATCGACTTTCCGGGAGCATGGAATCGGTGGAGCGCGTCGCGGAGGAGCTCGGCCTCGCCAAGGCCTACACGCTGCGCCGGCTACTCCGGCGTTACCTTCAATGCACCCCGGCAGAGTTGCGCGGTCGGGAGCACTATCGCGATGCAATTGTCGGTTTCGCTGCCGCCCTGGCCGACGGGCGGCGACACGCCACCGAACCATGACCTGAAGAGATGCGCCGAGAGTGACTGGGACCTGGCACCGGCACCTGTACCGATGGGCCAGTCCCTTCGTGCTCGCGGCCTGCGGAGCTTTGGTGTCGGCATTGCTTCCGGCCCAGTCGGCCCCCGCCCTGGCGGCATCAATCAGCGGCCGAGTGACCGACGCCGCCTCCTCGACTCCACTCTCCCAAGCCATCGTTACGCTGGAGGGCACTGCCTACGCTGCGACAGCAGACGCTGAAGGCCGCTACCGACTCTCCGGCGTTCCCGGTGGCCCCCAAGTGCTGCGAGTCATCCGGATCGGATATTCGCCGGTTCGCAAGGCGGTCGTAGTACCCTTTGCCGGTGAGCTGACCGTGGATATTTCCATGGCCCAGAGCGCGCTCAACCTGCCCAACATCACCGTGACGGCCGACCCGGTGAGCCGCGCCCGAGGCGAGTTGGGAACGGCATCTGTCATTGAGCGCGAGGCCATCAAGAACCAGACTGCCGTTTCGCTGCAGGGATTGCTCGAACTGCTGCCGGGCGTCACGCTGCAACCACCCGGCCTCGACGGCGTGCAGCAATTCGGACTGCGCTCGGTGCCGATCTCGAGCGGAAGCGGGGGAACCGGCGGAGGGCAGCCCAGTGCCGGTCAGCTCGCTTCGTTCGGAACCCAGATCGTGCTGGATGGCGTGCCGGTTTCCAACAACGCCAATCTCCAATCGCTCGGCCCCCGAGGGGAGCTTGCCCTCTCCACTTCGGCCGGTGGCGGGATCGACCTTCGCCGTCTGCCAGCCTCGACCATCGAACGGGTCGAAGTCATTCGCGGCATCCCATCCGCGCGGTTCGGAGACATGACCCAGGGAGCGGTACTGGTGGACACCCGCGCCGGCCGGGTGGACCCGGAGCTGCTGGTGCTGCTCGACGCCCGGACCGTCGAAGCGAGTATAATCGGAGGCACGTCGTTCGGGCGTTGGCAAACCGGCAGCGGGACGTTCAATCTCGCCCGCACCCGGGTGGCGCCCGGGCAGACGGATGACGAATCCTACCGTTTCGCGCTCCAGGTGGCTCATCGGCTCGAACGACAAGGGCTTGTCCTGGACACCAGGTTCGATGCCTTTCAGCTGGTGCAGGATCGGCCGGAATCGCAGCTGTTTCCCGGAATCGAGTCTCACAGTCGCGACAACGGCTTCAGGGTCTCGGAGCGGTTGCGACTCGACCTGGGACCACGCTCCCGTCTCGAATGGACCGCCGCGTTCGACCTGAACCGCCAGCGGGGAATGAGTCGCGACAACAAGCTTCGCGCCGCACAGGCGTTCACCAACCGGCTGACCGAAGGCACCCAGGTCGGAAAGTTCATCGGCGGCGTCTACAACGCCCGGGTGGATCTCCAGGGTGACCCGCGCAGCATCTACAGCCGCCTGGAGCTGGTGGCACAGCCGAACTGGCTCGGAGTCGGCGAGACTTTCCGCACCGGAATCGAGCTGCGGCGCGAATGGAACGCCGGTCCAGGCGTGCTTTTCGATATCGAGTTTCCGCCCCAGTCGGACTTCAACGGTGTCAACGGCTACGACCGGCCGCGTCGCTTCGACCTGATCCCGCCGATGGTAACCACCGCCCTCTATGCCGATGAGCGGGTGAGCTGGCCGCTGGGCCGCGAGGCACACCTTGCCGTTCAGGGCGGCCTGCGGCTCGATCTGCTGCAAAACGGTCGCAGCTGGTTTTCCGGCGCACGGGATCGTCTGCTGCAACCCCGCCTCAACGTCGAGCTGGCCCCAACCGGCTGGTTCCGGTTCCGGGCCGGAGCTGGACAAATCGCGAAAACCCCGGGGCTCGCGTCGCTGCATCCTGGTCTGCAGTACTACGACCTGGTCAACGTCAACTACTACGCCAATGATCCCGCCGAGCGGCTTGCCGTGCTCACCACGCGAATCGTCGACCCGACCAACGCCACACTCGGCTATTCCAGAGCCGACAGGTTCGAAGCGGGATTCGAGGCGACGCTGGCCCCAGGGGCGGACATCGCGTTCACTGCTTTTCGCGACCGGGTCACCGGTGCGGTCGGGACGGTGGCCGAGCCGACCTCCTTCCTGCGCGAGCTATTCCGGATCGTCGACTCGACGACCGGCACCGGCCGGCCCCCGGATTACCAGTTCCCGGCATTCGCAACCGACACCGTCCCGGTCCTGATCGATAGACCCAGCAACAATCTCACGGTGACCAGCAGCGGAGTGGAGCTTATCCTGACCATCCCGGAGATTCCCCGACTCAGGACCCGCTTCGCCATCCAGGGCTCCTACCTCAAGCAGCGCCAGGAGGACGCCGGCGTCGAGTACAGTCGTGACTTCAGTGCCTTCCAGCTCACCAGCTTCATTCCGCGCTCACCCTACTGGGTCGGCGCCACCCGGACCGGGGACCGGCTCCTGCTGACTTCGCGCCTGATCCACCAGCAGCCGGAGGCTGGGCTGGTGATTACCGGAACGATCCAATTCACCTTGCGGGAAACCCGACAGAATCTGGGAAACACGGACACGCTGAGCTTCGCCGGTTACATCACCCGGGCCGGCATGCTGGTGCCGGTGCCCGAAGCGGATCGCACTCTGCCGCAGTACCACGACTTGCGGCAGCCGCGGGGCGGGCTCCTGAGCGACCCCCAGAAGGCGCCGGTGGATTGGCTCTTCTCGCTCCAGGTGGCCAAGACGCTTCCGGGAGGTGGGCGGCTGTCCTTCTATGCCTTCAACGCGTTCGACCGGATCGGCAACTACGGGAATCGGACGACAACGCCCCGGCTCTTTCCCCCGGCCAGGTTCGGACTCGAGGTGACGATGCCGGTCGTCGTGTGGCGATGAGGACGTGGGGGCTGGTCGCGCTCGGTCTCTGCGCCAGCGGAATCGCGACCGGCGCGGCGGCGCAGGCTTTCGGCGTCAATCCCGATCGCAATGCCCCGGTGTGGATGCGGCGCTGGAGTGCCTTGGGCTCGAGAGCCGATCTGCCCCGTCGCCTGCCGAGTGCCGGTACGGCGACGTCCAGCTTCGTGTTCGGCCCGCCGCGGGTCGGATCGTTCTGGACCGCGGGTAACCCCGCAGGGCTGGTGGAGGACGCCCGCGATGCCCGCACCGATTTCCAGGGGGGCTTCAACCGTCAGAGCGGCGACTTCCGCCGGCCGCTCGACCCTGGCACGGCTTGGCTGGTCCAAGCAGCGGCCCAGTCGTGGAAAGGGTTCTCGCCGACGTTCTCGCTCCTGGGCCGCGTCACCTTCGATCAGGAAAGACTGGATCCCGGGACTCGCTCCGATTTCACCGAAGCGTTCCCCTCCAGTCCGTTCGTGAGCACCGACACCTCGGCCAGCCCGGTGCGGCGGACTCGCGCGGTGCTCGAAGGCGTCGCTGGGTGGAGGCTGGGGCGCTGGAGTGTCGGCATCACTGGCGGATACGAGGGGCGCGATCATCTCTCCACCGTTTCTACCACAATCCGGAGGGTGCGGAGCACGACACCCGGTCTGGTCCTCGGCATTGCACGGCAACTCGGCGGGATCCAACTCGGCGCCTTCACTCGGCTTCGCCACACGGCAGAATCCGTTCTGCTCTTCACCAGGACCGGAAGCGGGCGGGTCTACGAACTGACCGGATATCGCGAGGCCCCGCCAATCACTTTGAGCACTTCCTATTCCAAGCGCCGGGAGCAGGACCTGTCGAGTTTCGGTGGAACACTCGGTGGCCACACCGGGAGGGTTCGGTGGACTCTCTATGCTGAGGCCGATCGGCAGTCGGAGCGGCTGACTCGACAGCAGCAGAATGATCCCGCCCTGGACCGGTGGGATCAATCGGGATGGAGTGCCGGCGGCGCGCTGCAGCGGAGGTTCGGTCCCCGCTGGCTCCTCACCCTGCACGCCCGGGGTGTGAGCTCATCCGGTGATGCTGACCTGGCGCTCGATTCGGCGGGCGTCATCTTCCACGCGGAGGAATCGGCGCTTGAGGCAGAATTGGAGCTCCGTATGGTCCCTGCCGACCGGGAATGGACCGGGATTCTCACATTGGGAATGGCCGGGGAATCCCGCACCAGGCGCGACTCCACAACCGGGCTGGCCACCAGTGTCACGAGCGGTACCCCATCGCTCGCACTCGAGCTGGGCCGGCAACTTGGCCCTCGCATGTTCGCGGTGGTGGGCGGGGCGCTTGCCTGGTATCGGCCGACCAGCACCATTCCGAATCCGGCCAAGCAAGGCCCGATCTACCGCTATTACTTCGGGCCAGAGTATGCACTGTACTCCTCCCGCTCCCGTCCCACCGCAGTGTCCTTCCTGATGCGCTACCGGGTCTCGCCGGTCGCCATGTTGTGGACCTCCGGGCGCCTCGAGCGCCTGTCCGCCACGGATTCGACGTCGAACTTCATCCCGGACGGCGGCCGGAGGGCGTTCAGCATCACCGCCGGGGTGACGGTGTTGACACCGTAACGGCGCTCACGGCTGCTTCATGCTCTCGCACACATTTCGCAAGAACACCTCCAGCTTCATGAACCTCGTCCCCCACGTCGCATCCCACCCCGTCGGCGGCTTGGCCGCAATCACCTGTTCCTTGGCCATCCCCTGCTCGATCAGCGCCGCCACCCGGTCGCGAATCCTGACCATCACAAACCATGGGATGGGCGACATGGCCCTCGACCAGGTACGCTTCGATGCCCAGGGTAGCGGCGGAACGACCAGACCCACCGGCGGCTGCCGGCTGCAGAGCCGGACCCCGGGATCGGTCTTTCACGGATGAGCACCGGGAGGATGCGAACGTGTCAACACCCCGTGAACATTGGACAGACCAGGCGGGGTGTATCTTCCGGTTGTCCCCAACCTGGCCACGAGGTTTCCGATGCGTCGCTCCCTGGTTCTGATCCTGCTCTTCCTGCTGGCCTGCGGGGGTGGCAGCGACGGTGGGGAAATCGTCCTGGGGAGCCACACCGACCTGAGTGGGGTCGCGGCTGCGTTCGGGGTGTCGCAGGCCAACGGGATGCGGATGGCGGTGGAAGAGCTCAACGCCGCCGGCGGCATCGAGGGTCGTCTCGTGCGCCTGGTGGTCGAGGACAATCAGTACCAAGTGCCGCGGGCGGTACAGGCGGTCAGCAAGCTGATTCAGCGCGACCGGATCGTGGCGATGGTCGGCGCCCTGGGCACCCCCCAGAACAACGCGGCCTTCCAGCAGCAATTCGCGGCCGGTATCCCGAATCTGTTCCCGCTCACCGCCGCCCGTCAGATGTTTCTGCCGCACCACCCGCTCAAGTTCACGGCGTACGGTTCCTACTATGACGGCATCCGGGCCGGGGTAAAGTGGATGGCCGACAGTCTGGCCAAGCGACGGATCTGCGCCATGTATCAGGACACCGACTACGGCCAGGAGGCCTTCGAGGCCGCCCGGGACCAGGTGGAGGCCATGGGGATGACCCTGGCCGGGGTGACCACCCACAAGCCCACCGACCAGGACTTCACCCCGCAACTGACCAGACTCCGGGCCGCCAGCTGTGACCTCATCGTGGCCGGCGTCATCGTCCGCGACGCCATCGTTCCCTACTCGGCCGCCCGGAAGATGGGCTGGACCGGGGTGGACTTTCTGGGCACCCTCGCCAGTTATGACCGCTCCGTGGCAGGGGCCGAAGGGGGCGTGACCGAGGGGTTCTACGCGATGGCGGTGATCCCGATGCCCGACCGAACCGGGGGGACGCCGGCCATGCTGGAGTGGATGGACCGGTACCGGCAGCGCTACGGGGAGGATCCCAACGTGGGCAGCCTGTATGGCTGGCAGGCGATGTTCCTCACCTTCGAAGCCTTCCGGCGGGCCGGCCCTGAGGTGACCTCGGCTTCCCTGGTCGCCGCCCTCGAACAGATCGACGAACTGCTGGAGCCGGTGTCAGGCACCCGGGTCAGCTTCTCCGCCACCAGGCATCAGGGGGCCAACACCTCGTTCCTGAGCCAGGTCCGGGGTGGCCGGTGGGTCACCCTGACCGGCCCGCTGAGTTTTTGAGCTCTCCCATCAAGGGTCGGGCATTCGATCGATCGATCGTCGACGGACCGATCCGGTCAGCAGTCTGGAAACTGGCCTGGCCCACCATGCTGCAGAACCTCCTGGGCGGGCTCCAGGGAATCGTGGACCACGTCATGGTGGGCCACTATGTCGGCTATACCGGAAACGCCGCCGTTGGAGTGGCGTGGCAGATCTTTCTGGTTGTGATGGTCTTCATCAGCTCGCTCTTCACCGGCATGGGTGTGCTGGTGGCCCGGTTTGCGGGGGCCGGCGATCGGGAGAAGGCTGACCGGGCGGTCTACCAGGCTTTCCTGACGTCCGCATTCATGGCCATCGGGATCCTGGCGCCGCTGGGGTACTTCCTGTCTCCCCACCTGCTCGGCTTCATCAACGCCGCGCCGGAAGTGCAGGCGGAGGCCCTGCCGTACCTCCGGATCATGTTCGTCTTCAGCTTCGGGATGCTGACCTTCTTCCTGCTGGGCGGAGCCCTCCGTTCGGCCGGAGATGCCCAGACCCCGCTCCGGTTCGGGATTGCCCTGACGGTGCTGAATATCGTGTTCAACGTGATCCTGATCCCCGGCCTGGGACCGATCCCCGCGTTCGGGACGGCCGGGGCGGCGATGGGGACCGTGCTGGCCGGGGCGTTGCTCAGCGTGATCGCGATCCACCGGTTGCGGTCGGGACGCTGGGTGGTGGGTTTCCCGCGCGGGCAGGGATGGGGGCCGGACTGGGGGATCATCCGGTCGCTGTTCAAGTTCGGGCTTCCGACTGGTCTCCAGGGGGTGGCGATGAATGTCGGCGGCGTCCTGCTGCTCCGCTACGTCGGCTCCCTGGCCGAGAGCGCCGCCGCGCAGGCCGCCTTCGCGATCGGGTACACCGAGCTGTTCTCGCTGATCACCTGGACCTCGGTGGGATTGATGGGCGCGGCCGCCGCAGTGGCCGGGCAGAATCTGGGGGCCGGGCATCCTGATCGTGCCGCCCAGGCCCCGGCGGCGGCCGCCCGGATCGGGATCGTGGCGACCTCCGTGGTGGCGTTCTTCTTCCTGACCATTCCCCGGGTGCTCCTGGCCGGATTCGGGATGACCGACCCCGCAGTGGTCGAAGTGGCGGTGCTGTTGCTCCGGTTCCTGAGCATCTCCGGGTTCTTCATCACGGTGGCGCTCAGCTATACCGGCGGACTCCAGGGGACCGGGGACACCAGGAGCCCGTTCTATATTTCGCTGGTCTCCCAGCTCGCGATCCCGCTCGGCTGGTGTGCGGTGTTGCAGGCCACCCGGGGCCTGACCCCATCGGATATCTGGCTCGCCATCCTGCTGGGTCACATGACACGATGCGGGCTGAGTGTGGTGCGGTTCCGGCAGGGCAAGTGGCGAAACATCCCGGTCGATATCGAACCCACCCGCGCGACCAGCTGACGAAAGGAGGAGCCGCGTGCCCATCCGACTCGGTGTCTGTTCCTGGTCCTTGCAGCCCGCCGGCGCCGAGCAGCTGGGTGCCCTGGTTCGGGAGGCCGGCGTGGGCGCGGTACAGCTGGCGCTCGATCCTCTGCGGACCCGCGCCATGGCGCCGGTGGCGGTGGCCACGGCCCTGACCAGGGTGGGAGCGCGGATTCTCTCCGGAATGGTCGCCATGATCGGGGAGGACGACACCACCCTTGAGTCGATCCGCGCCACCGGAGGCCTGGTCGACGATGAATTCTGGCTGACCAACCTCAGGGCCGCCGAGGCCAACGCCCGACTGGCCACCGACCTGGGGCTTCCCCTGGTCACCTTCCATGCGGGCTTTATCCCGGCCGATCGCGGGGACCCCTCCCGGGCCCTCCTGCTCGACCGAATGCGTCGGATCGTGGCGCCGTTCCTGGGTCGCAAGGTCCGGGTCGGGCTGGAAACCGGGCAGGAGGACGCCGACACGATCATCGGTTTCCTGATGGATCTCGATCGAGACGGAGTCGGGGTCAACTACGATCCAGCCAACCTGCTGCTCTATGGCAATGGCGATCCGGTCGAGGCGCTGGACTTGCTGGCGGATTTCGTGGTGCAGATCCACATCAAGGACGCCCTGCCCTCGGCCACCCCCGGTGTCCGGGGGCAGGAAGTGGCGGTCGGGGCAGGGGCGGTCGATTGGGGAGCTCTGTTCGACGTGGTGCGGACCCGGGCACTTGAGGTGGACCTGCTGATCGAGCGGGAGGCGGGGGCGACCCGGATGGCGGACATCAAGGCCGCGGCCGCCATGGTGCGGGCCTACGGGATGGAAGCGTTCTCGCCGACCGGCTCAGCCGACCGTGCAGGCCATGTCGTCCCCGCAGCACATCGGTGACTTGACCTTGCCGTGCCCTTCGGGGCACTTGGCCACCATCACCTTCGAGCCATCGGGCTTGGACAGGCCATCATGGACCAGTTCCTTCCCGCAGTGACCGCAGGTCATCGTGCCAACGCTCATCCCGCACTTGCCGCAGGTGTACAGCGCCATGGGTCCTCCCTCGTGGTAGTCTGGTGTCCCGGAAAGC
>CAYINH010000018.1:0-16776 GCA_964364615.1 uncultured Gemmatimonadaceae bacterium | reverse complement strand
CCCCTTGTCGAGTTCCACACCGGGCCGGCTCCGTGGAATCCGGGAGTAGATGTAGCGACCCACGACTCCGCTGGCACAGACAATCAGGATCGCGAGGTACCCGAGCCCGATCAGCCCCTCAAATCGCCAGCCGGCGTGAAGCCCTACCAGCAACGGCAGCAGCAGCGCCGCGGCCACATGGACGTCGAGCCACTTGCCGACCGCGCCGGTAAAGGCCAGCCAGCGATACCGCTTGCGCAGGGGGTAGAGCCAGAGAAAGAGGAAGATCAGGAGCGCCACGATCCCGACGCCCTGGCCCAGGTAGCCCGACGGCCTCAGCCAGGCGTGCCAGGCGCTTCGTACTCGGACTCCGGCCGGCGCCGTGTAGTACGGCAGTCCGACAACCGTGATCCCCAGCAGAAGCAGCGCCACCCCGACTGGCACCAGTCGAAGAAAGCGCGCGCCGGACCTCCGACGCTCGGCCTCGACCTTGGCAGGCCGAGCGACCGTAGGTACGAGAGATGCACCGGGCACGGATGCCCGGATCGATGCCCCCATGAGCGACCATTGATGGAGTAACGAGATACCCGGGGGAGGCCTTGGCCTTGCGGCAGGGCAACCAGAGAAACCGGGAAGGCCTCAACTCGGAGCCGGAAACTGCAAGAGCCGATCCAGCCCCGGAAACGCTTCAGGCAAAATCAGCCGCCGGCCACTAAGTCATTCTGTCGCAGGGGATAACAAGGAGATCAGGCCTTGGAGCGGGGGGTCGACCGGCGTACTCGGGGTGGTACGGCGTGGTACAACGCAAGGACACAGGTGGGCAAACCACAGCCAAGGACGGGGGGCGGGCACAGCCCTCAGACTCGGTCAGGGCCCCACTCCGTGCTGCAGCTGGCGGTCGTATTCGGTAGTGTCGTAGTTGCCTTTGGATGCGACAATCAGTCCGTCCGGCCCGAGCCGCCAGACCTCATACCCGCTGATCCGGACCGGCATGCCGGTGCCCCCGGGTCCGGTGTTGGTACCGGTCAGGGTCCAGTGGAATATCGTGCCACGCGCCTCCACCACCAGGTGATCCGAGGTCACCTCCATGTCGGGAAATGCGGTCATGAACCCCCGGGCGACCTCGGCGATGGCGGCCCGTCCCACGGCGGGGGGCCCGTCATTGACACTCAGCGAACCGTCGGCGGCGAAGAACGCGGCGACGTGCTCCGGATGCTGACTGCACCAGGCGTTGGCGTACCGTTGGGCGAAGGCCCTCATTGGAGTAGCTCCACTCAGCGCCCCCACGGGGGCGGCGGCGCAGCGACCGGTCGGGTCAGGTCGAACTCGACCCGAAACCGGCGATCGGTTCCCTCGCGCCGGAGCGCGTAGGCAAACAGCTGCCCGGGTTGGAGCTCGATGGTCCACACGTTGGTGGCCGCGGCAGGCACCAGCACAGCGGTCAGAGAGTCGGCATGGAACTCCTGGACGGTGGCGGTCCCCAGAGCCTTGGTATCACCTCCGTACTGGGTCACGACATCCTCGCTGCCGTCCTCGTGGCGATGATCGTGCTTGAGCCGGAGCCCGGTCTCGGTGGTGGAAAGAACCCAGGTCCGCGATCGATCCTCGCCCACGTGGAAGGGAATCCGGATCTCACCGAGGAGACACTCCCTGACATGCATGATCATGGACTTCCCGGCCCAGGCGGTATCGGGTGGCTGGCTCTCCACGATCCGGCCCTCGAAGGCCTGATCACAGAGCGTCGTCAGGGATTCCCAGAAAACGATCTGCGGATCGGGCCCGTCAGGGACGATGGCCGCCGCCGTCGCACCATCCTCGTCGGGCGTACCGGCGCAAGCGGCGGAGCCAATCAGGCCGATGAGGAACAGCAATCGCATTGGGGACATGGTACCTCTCAGGTGGGTAAGGAACGTCGGCTCGGAGGAGGGAAACGTCAAGCGGGGTGGGTCAATTGACCCACCCCGCCTGCGTCCATCGGGTCGAATGGAACTAGTTCGATACCTTGATCAGGTGTCCCTTGAACAGGTTCTGCGTTGAAGTGGGCGGGATCACGCCGGGCTTGTAGAGCAGCGAAGTGAGACAGTTCCCGGTCGCCTTCGTGTTGTACCAGAGCTGCATGGTCCGGTTGGATGGCGAGGTGATCCTCACGACAAACAACAGGTCCTGACCGCTGATGTCGACCCCGCTCCCCCCAACCGGCACCATGTTGAACACCACATCCTGAGCGCGGCCATTGTTACCGTCCAGCTGAATGACGGGGCCGGCAGAAGTGGTGACTGGAATGCCCGTGTACTGAAGCACGCCGCTCTTCCAGATCTCGAGCGTCGCCGGGTAATCGCCGGTGCCGCTCGACTGGCCGGTCACCGACATGGAAAGCGTCACCTTCCGGATTCGGAAGTTGGATGCCGGAACAAACGAGAAGCGGCCGGTGTACTGACCGGCTGCGTACAACCCGACATCATTCTTCTTCTGGGTGCCGGAGGGCAGACAGGCGTTGACGATCCCACCGGTGGCGGTCGCCGCCGAGAAGACCGCGGGATTGGCGGACCCGAGGGCTCCCAGGAAGGCGCTCAGACCATTGCCGCCGTCACCCAGCTTCCAGGTGGCGGTCGTTCCGTTGGGGGTGACGACCGCCCCGTTGTTCGGATCGGAACCGGTCAACCCCCACACAACCCCTGCCCCCGCTCCGGTCACCGTGTTGCCGTAGGCGTCGGTGACCGTCACGGTCGGGGTCGGACTGACGGTCGAGAACGGAGCGAGTCCCGAGCCGTAGTTTCCACCCGCCGGCGGTGGAACCAACGCGATCGCGATGGGCGCTCCGGGTTCCAGGGTAACGGTGGAAGTGGCATCGGTCAGCCCTGCCGCGCTGAATGTCACGACATGTGGTCCTACCAAACCGCCGATGCTCAGGTTACTGAAGGCGGCGGTGCCCAGGGCATTCGTGGTTCCCGGGCAGCCTGCGTTACACACCAGGCCGGCGGCAGCGACGCCCACCTGCACCCCGGCAACCGGGTTGGTGTAGGCATCCCTGACCGTGGCGGTCAGGGTCGGTATCGTGCCACCAGCCTGCGCCGTGGTGGTGGCCGGAGCAACGCTGAGCGATGCCGCCGGTCCGGGGGCACTGACCGTGACGTTTGCCGTGGCCGAGGTCAGTGTGCCCGTCGAGAACGTCAGGGTGTAACTGGTCCCGACCAATCCACCGAGACCCACGTTGGTAAAGGTGGCAAGGCCTTCGCCGTCAGTGGTGACGTTGGTCGTACCGACCAGGATTCCGCCAGCTGACACCGTCGCCGTGACGGAGAGGCCCGGGTTCGGGCCGACCGGATTGCCACCGGCATCCTGCACCTGGATCACCGGCTGAGCCACCATGGCCGCACCGGCAACTGCCGACGTGCCACCGGGTGCCGTGGTAACTGACAACTTGGCCGGCTCGCCAGGAACCGTTGCCACCAGGTAGTTGATGTCGGCCGCAGAGGGAGCCACACAGAGGCCGGCCACCCCAATCACGCAGGCGGAGGGATCGATGCTGGCGGGATCCAGGGTTGCATTCAGGTTCTTGAAGCCGACCGTGAGGCCGAACCGGATACAGGTGACCTTGGCCGCCCCGGTCGCATCCGTCGCGACGGTATAGGTGGTGCTGGCATTGCAGAACGTCGCCGCGCTGGGATCGTCACCGTAGTCTCCGGTGAGGGACGGATCCGTCAGGGTGAAGGTGACCGCCGCGCCGGCAATCGGGGTACCCAGTCCGGTCTTGACCGTCACAGTAGCCCAGGTGGAAGCGCTGTCGCCGCTGCTGACCAGCCCGATGAGCGCACCCGGGGGCGGCGCCGCCGGCAGCATGGCCGGAGCGCCCGGCGCCGCGGCCGGCGGGGCAAACTCTTCCGGCGAGCCGCCGACACCGCCAAAGGCCATTCCGGGATCGATCGCGCCGAAGTCGCTGAACTCTTCCGGCGACCCGCCGACGCCTCCGAAGGCCATCTCACCCAGGCCGAACTGGGCCTGGAGCACCTGCGGGAGGATGGTGCTCAGGACCTTGTTGACGAACCGTCCGAGCACTGTGCGGTTCGAGAACCCGAACGCCGAGGCCACCGGCGCTTCGCCGCAGAGGCTTTGAGCAGCAGTCACCGCATCCGAGAGCGCCGCATCGTCATAGTTTGGCTTGGGCAGGGCGGTGAAGCTGGTGACCCCGGTACCGGGATCCGTATGCAGTTTCCCGAGCAGGAGCCTGGCCAGGAGGCTGGCCGGGTTCTGGAGGACCTGATCGTTGAAGCACACGACGACCAGTGGCTTGTCACTGCCAGTGAAGGTGATGGCCGGGGCGGTGAGGATCCGGACGTAGGTCGGGTACTCGTCGAAGGTGTCCTGCAGTTGGGTCACGCCCGCCGGATTGGTCTCGACCGAAACGTAGGTCAACTCCTGGAAGACCGCCGCCGGAAAGTAGACGAACGCCGAATCGTCGGTGCTTTGGCAGAAAGTGCCTGGAGAGCCGCCGGGAATCTCACAGACGGCGCCCTGGGTCGTCACATACACGTTGAGGCGAAGAATGACCTGGTTCTTCAACGCCTCAACACTCTGTTGCCCCTTCCCATCGCCGCAATCAACGGTGCCGGAGCCATTGTACTGGCTCCACTTCAACTCAATGAACCTGATGAGATTTGCCGTGGCGTCCAGCGCGCCCTGGATGTCGTCCGCTGCAAGCAACGACTTGATGTTCGCGAACTTGCCAAGCGAGGAGGACTCGTTCGGCAGGAGGCCAGCCTTCTGGTAGAGGCAACGGAGGTCGGCCTCGATCGCGGCCGCCAGATTCGCATCCCCGATATGGGTTGGCTGTGGCCCACCGATGCCGGGCGGCTGCGTCCCTTCCGGATTGGAGTTGGGTCCACTCGGTTCGGCCTGACAACCCGCGAGGAAGAGGGCAACCGTGGCAAGTCCGGCAAGAGTTCTTCGGGACATGGCCAAACTCCAGCGTCTTAGAGGATCAACACCCCCTGCCTCGGCCAGGAACCGAAGGTGAGCAGGGGGTGGTGTCGAGAGTTTGATGTGTATCAAAACCGCACGATCTGTCAAGTGTTGCGCTTGTGGCACAACGAGTTACGCAGTTCTACCAATCCCGACTAAAGCGGTCCTAGATCCGCTTGCCGCAACAAGTTGGAGGGATCTGTCAGTCCTTGAACGGCGACTTGACCTGTCGGGGTGACGCCGGCCGAGCCCCGTCGAGCAGCGCCTGCAACTCCTCCTGGCTCAGCTCGTAGGGGTCCTTCTCGTACCCCGGCGACGCCACGTCCCGTGACGGCTGCGGATTGTCACCCACCGGACTCAGCTCCCACTCCGAGCGGGTCCGCGGCCGGACCTCCCAGCCCTGGCCGTCGCGATCGACGAACTTCCGGTGTGCCATCTGAATTCCTTCGCCGAGTGAACGCCTCGAGAAATTATCCCGACCTGGGGCAAAGAGCCACGCGGCAGAGCAACCCGAAGGTCACCCTGCCGCGCAGGACCGGCACGGGTTGCGGTCGGCCGTCAGTTGCCGCCGTCCCCCACCGGGGCAATCACCACCCCATTCACCCCGACCGCCTGGGTCGCGATCTGGAGCAGGACATCGGGTGCCAGCTGCCGGGAATCCCGGCTCAACAGCCTCTGGAAGCCCCCATCCACCCGGATGTCATACTTCGCCTTGACGCAGGTGATCGCAGGGTTCTGGGCAAGGGGGCCGATACACGGGTCGCCGGTGGAGGCCAGCGCGATCCCGGAACCACCCGCCATCGCCACCCAGCGCACATCGTTGATCCGGTCCACCCAGGTCCCCCGGGCCCGACCCCGAGGATCCGCCGCAGTGCTGATGTCGGTCGGGAACCCGAACCCCGCCTCATCGGTCAGCTGCGTCACCTGGAGCACCGCTTTGGGCCGCCCATCGGCAGGGGTCCAGGCGATCAGGTGGCGGAACAGCACCCGCTCACCGTTCCGGAGATGACGGACGATGCCGGCCACCAGGGCCTGGTACCGGACCTCTTCACCCCGGATCCTGACGACGATGTCGGTCGGCCGGACCCCCATCCGGAGGGCCAGGGCACCGCTCGAAAAACCATCCGCCGCGTCGGCGTCGCCGGCGGCATTGGATTCGGCCGCCATCTGCGACAGTGCAATCTCGGTTTCCGCCAACTGATCCAGCGGCTCGAGCGGGGTGTTGCCCTCGTCGCAGCCGGTCGCAAACGCGACCAGGCCCAGCGAAAGGGTCAGGTACTTCAGAGTGCGGAATGTCATGGGTGTCTCCTCCTCGTGACGCCGGAAGCAGGAGTCCCCATGCCCAGGGGCGCCTCCGGCGGGTTCACTGGAGAGACACGGGAAGCGGCGGGATACCCCTACGGTCAGCCAGGTCGGATCGCCGCCAGCTGGCTGCGGAGGGACTTAAGTGCCCTTCCCATAAGGGTTTCGACGGTCTTGATCGAGATCCCCAAGGTGTCGGCGATCTGGGGATAGGTGAGGCCATCATCCCGGGACAGGAGAAAGACCTCCCGACACCGCGGGGACAACTCCGCGAGCGCCTCCTGGACTTTCGCCCCGATCTCGGAGGCCTGCAGGTCGGTCTCGGCTACGGCCGGCACCGACGGGTCGGGGTCCTGGGTCCCGAGCCAGCGGCCGCGGGTCTTCTGCTGGCGGATCTGGTTGAGGGACCGGTTCCGAACCGCCCGGTAGAGGTAGGCCGGAATTTTGGCCGGCTCCGGCAACCCCGCCCGCTTGTCCCACACCGCGACAAAGACATCCTGCACCGAATCCTCGGCCGCGTCATGATTCCCCAGCATCCGCGCGGCGTGATCGGCCAGCCGCCCGTACCACGCCCGGAACAACCGCTCGAAGGCCTCGCGGTCGCCGGCCCGGACCAGGGCCACAAGTTCAGGGGTGATCAGGTCTTCGGGCGGTGTCATTGGACCTTTCGATCAAGGCATATTACGGACCAGTGAAGGTCCTGTCAGGGGATCGCCTCCCCTCAGGTGTCCTTGGTATGACCCCTGCTAGGATAGGGCACGCGATGACCGACTTCATGGATTCCAGCCAACTGGCCCGGTACCTGGCCGGCGAGGCGACCCCCGAGGAACGGGCTGCCGTCGAGGCTTGGGTATCCGCCAACCCCAACTACCGGGCGGAGTTGGAGCGGATTCGGGCGGCCTGGAAGGGCCCCGTGCCGGAGACCTGGAACCTGGACCGGGCCTGGGCCCGGGTCGCGAAGCGCCTCGACGAAACGCAGGTCGCCCAGCCAATCCGCCGGCTGCGGGCCGCCTGGACCCAGCCTTGGGCCCTGGTGGCCGCGGCCCTGGTGATCATGGTGGGGGCGACCATGCTCTGGCGCTCCTGGTCCGATGCGGTCGTGCCCGTGGAAGTGGTCGCCACCGTGCCCGGCCAACAGCAGACCATCGACCTTCACGATGGCACCCGGATCACCGTCGCGCCCGGCTCGAAGCTGACCATCGCCGCAGGATACGGCGACGGCGAGCGCCGGGTCGAGCTCTCCGGCGAGGCCTGGTTCGAGGTGACCCACGACGACACCCATCCGTTCCGGGTGTACGCCGGCGGCACCATGACCGAAGACCTCGGCACCGAGTTCGGGGTCCGGGCCTTTGCCTCCGAACCCGCGGTCCGGCTGGTCGTCCTCTCCGGCAGCGCCTCGCTCCGGCGGGCGGGCGCCAGTGATGCCGAGGCGGCAACCCTGGGCGCCAATGACCTGGCCATCCTGACCGCCGATGCCGACACGCCCACGGTGACCCGGGGCGTGAACGTCGCCGGCCTGGTGGGCTGGCTCAAGGGCGAGATGATCTTCGAGAACTCCCCGCTGGATTCGGTCACCGTGGAACTGGGGCGCTGGTACGGGCTCACCTTCCGGCTGGCCGATCCCGCGCTCGGGGCCCGCCGTCTCACGGCCACGCTCCGGATTGACGAGCTCGACGCCGCGCTCGAGGTGCTCGGACTCTCGCTCGGCGTTCACATTGATCGTCAGGTCGACACCGTGACTCTCTCCCCCGGGAGGCCGTAGCGAATGCGGCACTTCAGGCGGCTCGCCGCCTGCTGTATCGCGCTGGTGGCCCCACTCGCCGCCCAGACCGCGCCGGAATCTCCCAACGGGAACGTTCTGGCGCGGCCCGTCTCGTTCAGTATTCGCAACGCGACGCTGGGTGACGCCCTCACCCGACTGCGGCACGAGGAAGACATCCCGTTGGCCTGGAGCGCCGATCTGCTCCCCACCGATCGGCGGGTGAGCTTCAACTTTACCGGCGAGACACTGGCCCTGGCACTCGATGTGATGCTCTCAGGCAGTGACCTCGGCGTGGCCGTGGCCCGGGACGGCACCGTGGTGATCGTTCCCAGGTCGCCGGACCCGGTCCGCGGCGGCAGCATCGCCACCGCACACCAGCTGACCGATGTCGAGCGCGTCCGACTTGCCACCGGGGTCCGGCAGCTCGATCAGATCGTGGTGACCGGGTCGGCGGTGGCCGGCATGCCGGAACGCGAGATGCCCACCGCCATGAACGTGGTGGGGTCCCAGCGGCTGGAGGAATCACCCTATTCCAGAGTCGCCGACGTCATGCGGACCCTGCTCCCCGGCGTGGTGCTCTGGGACCGGGGGCCGAGCGGACCGCCGCCGCAGGTCACCTCGGTGCGAGGGGTGAGCTCGTTTACCACCCGCGCGCTCAAGACCTACGTGGACGGGGTCGAACTCGCCTCGCCCGATCTCTTCACCCTGGTGGACGGCCGGAGCATCGAACGGATCGAGGTGATCCGCGGTCCCCAGGGCGCGGCCCTCTACGGCCCTGACGCGATCAACGGAATCCTCCAGATCGTCACCCGGAAAGGCACCCCGGGCTCCCGGGACGCCCATCTCCGCGGTGCCCTGACCGCCGGCCCCTACGACCGCCCCGACCTCCCCGACGCCGCGCTCTACCAGGACTACGGCGCCGCGGTGACCGGTGGCACCGGCGCGGTGGGCATCGACGCCGGCGGCAGCTTCATCCAGTCGGGGTCCTCGGGCGGCATCCCCTGGCTCCGTACCTGGACCGCCCAGGTGGGGAGTCGAGCCCTGCTCGGCCCGGTCATCCTGAGCGGGTCCGCCCGGATGGGTGAGTATCAGTACGGCGATGAGCGCGCCACCGTCAACGGCACCACTGCCGACGTGCCGGTCACCCAGACCCTGGAGGAACAGGGTTTCGGACTCACCGCGCTCCACTCGGTCACCCGCGCCTGGCAGCAGACCCTGACGGTGGGGCGCCACCGGGTCAGCGGTCCCCGGGAAGCCAGCCGCCCGGCCCTGCTCACTCCCCGACTGCCGCTCGGCGCCACCCACGAGGACGCCACCCGGACCTCGATCCGCTACAGCTCGGGCTGGGATCTTCCGGTCGGCCGTCAGGAGGCGACTCTTTCCGCCGGCGCCGAGTACAGTCACCGCGACGTGGAGCGGCTGGTGCGGCGCTCGACCCTGACGCGCGACCTGACCCCGCTCTATCAGGATGCGGTCAAGTCCACCGGCGTTTTCGGACAGCTGCGGGGACGCCTGGCCGAGCAGTTGATCCTCACGGTCGGCACCCGGGCGGAGTGGAACAGCAGCGTGGGGGAAAACGAGGGCGCCCAGTGGGCCTCGTCCGTCGGCGCATCGTGGACCCAGCCGCTCGGTACCACGACGCTCCGTCTGCGGGGCGCCTGGGGCCGGGGCATCAAGCCGCCGGAACCGGGGATGAGTCGGGCGATGGCGATCGGGACCGTGGTCCAGCTGCCGAACCCGGATCTGGTCGCCGAGAGTCAGGCCGGCGTCGAGCTGGGCGGGGAGCTGTTCTTTGGCGAGGGGATGTACGCCCGGGCCACCTGGTACAACCAGACGGCCGAGCATCTGATTCAGCAGGTCCAGATCGCCGCCCAGGCCCCGACTCGGTCCTATCAGTTCCAGAATGTCGGTGCCATCGCCAACCGCGGTGTCGAACTGGAAGGCGGAGTGCGATGGAATCGGGTTCGGGTCAACGGACTGCTGTATTTCGTCAGCAGCGAGGTGACCAGGCTCGCCCCCAAGTACTCCGGGGAACTCAAGCCGGGCGATCAGTTGCTGGAAGTGCCGAGCACGGTGGGGTCGATCTCGGTCCGCTATGATGGCGGGCGATGGAGCGCCGAAGTGGGCGGCTCGTGGCTCGGGCGCTGGGTCGGCTATGACTGGATCGCCGTCCAGCAGGTGGTGGACGGCCAGGCGCCGGCCCGCGGGGCGCTGCGCAACTACTGGCTCGACTACCCCGGCGTCTTCCGACCCTATCTGGCCGGGTCCATGGCCATCGGCCCTCGGCTGATCGCCTTTGCCCGGATGGAGAACCCCGGCAACAACGGGGCGTTCATTCGGGACAACATCTCACCGCCGCTGGGCCGGACCACCGTTTTCGGAATAGAGCTGACTCCCTAGCCGGTCAGCGTGGGCGTTTCGGTCCATCGAGCATGGGGTTGATGACCCCGTGTGGGCGGGCGGTGCCAGTGTGGTGAATGCCGAGTTGCCACACCCCGAGCGCCGAGGGTAGCGTATGGGTATGCCTGACCTGGTGGAACGCTGGACCCGGGAGCAGGTGCTCGCCCTGCCCGACGACGGCAACCGGTACGAACTGGTGGACGGCGAGTTGCTGGTGAGCCCGAGCCCCAGAATGCTGCATCAACTTGCGGTCCAGGAGCTGTTCTTGGCGGTTTGCGCCCATGTCAAGGCTCACCGGCTGGGGGTCACCATGGCCTCCCCCGCGGACCTCGACCTCCGGGAGGGCCAGCTCGTTCAGCCCGACCTGTTCGTCATCGGACACGCTCCGGGGGCGCGGCCCAACGAGTGGTCGGAGGTCGGGGTGCCGATTCTGGCGGTGGAGGTGCTCTCTCCCTCGACGGCCCGGTACGACCGGATCCTCAAGCGGCGGCTGTATCAGCGGACGGGGGTGCCGGAGTACTGGATTGTGGATCTGGATGCGCGAGTGATGGAGCGGTGGCGGCCGACGGACGACCGCCCCGAGATCCTGACCGACACCCTGACCTGGAACCCCGAGGGTTCCACCGCACCGATGGTCCTCGATCTGGTGGAGCTCTTCCGGGAAGTCCACGGGGCCTAGCGCTCAACCCAACCGGATCCGCGCCACGGCGACTCCCCAGTCAGAACGGGTTGAGGGATGGGGCGCGTCCGCTGCGCCCCATCCCTCAGTTCCCGAAGCTCTGGTGTCGTCGACTACGGCGTGACCGGGTAGCTCAAGTTCGCGGCATAGTCACTGAGGGTGAACTCGTAGCTCTCCACCGCGGCGACGATCTTCCCGATGGCCGCCTGCCTGGCCGCCTGCGCTTCCGGCTTCCCGGCCAGGAGTCGATCTATCGAGTTCTTGCCAAAGAACGCCTCCCGGGAGTCGAACGGGGTCACCAGCTCAGTCCGGGACTCCCCGAATCGCACCCGGAACGCTAGCACCGTGTAGGGGTATCCGATGTCGGTCCGGACCTTGTTCATGGCCTGGACCGCCTCGTTGAAAGCCTGACCCTGCCCCGGGGCGATGATGATGTTGACCACCTGAATGGCACCCGGCTCCATCGGGGTCGCGGCGGTGTACGATAGGTTCGGGGCCTCAACGATCAGCTCCTGCGACACCAGGCGCGCCTGGGCTCCGCCGTAGGCCTGGGTGATCGCCGAGTCGAGGCCGGGATTGGCCGCCCGGATCCGGGCCCGAGTCCCCATCGCCGGGCTGCCCAGCACGGCATCCCGTGTCCTGGGGGCCACGAGGATGAGCCGGTTGCCTTCGGAGTAGGTCCACCAGCCGGCCTCCGCGGAAGGGAGGTTCAGTTCTTTGGCGGCGGCTGCCTGCTTGGCCATGCCACTCCGGAAGGCACCCATGGTGGCCGGAGTAAGCTCGAGAGTGGGATCGGGGGGGGTGGGGCGTCCTGGGCCAGCACGGGCAGGGCCAGGAGGGCCAGGCCAGCAGTGATGCCGCCGGCGAGGTGGAACCGCATACGGGACTCCTTTGGTTGGGTATCCCTGTTTTATACACCCACATTCCGCTGAGCGCCAGTCTGGTCCGAAGTTGCGGAGACCACGGAACGCCCGATAGTGTTCCCGGCACCCGTGGAACCCGGCGGGGGTCAACGCGAAGGGGTGGACATGATCCTGCGGGACCACTTCGAGCAAAGCGGAAACTGGCTCTTCCGGTGGCGGAGCTACCTGCCCCTGTCCCTGCTCGGCGTCGCCCTCCTGGTCATCTGGTATGCCCCCCGCCCCGAAGCCAGTCCGACGCTCTCGCATCGCTGGCAACTGGTCTGCCTGGGGGTGATGGCCCTGGGCCTGGGACTCCGCGCCACGGCCATCGGCCACGCCCCGACCGGCACATCGGGCAGCAACACCCGGGAGCAGGTCGCGAAGTCCCTCACCACCTCGGGCCTCTATTCGATCGTCCGGCACCCGCTGTATCTCGGCAATTTCCTGATCGGCCTGGGGCTGGCGGTGTTCCCGGGCAGCTGGGGACTGGCGCTCTTCTACGCCGCGGTGTTCTGGCTGTACTACGAGCGGATCATGTATGCGGAGGAGGCGTTCCTGGAGCGGGAGTTCGGCGAGGTGTTCCTGGCCTGGGCCCGCCGCACTCCGGCCTTCCTCCCCCACCTGCGGCAGTACCGGGCGCCGGACCTCCCCTTCTCACTGCGGGCCGTGCTGCACCGGGAGCACACCGCCGTCCTCGTCAACCTCCGCGCCATGTTTCTGCTCGAGGAGACCGGTGCCTACCGGGCCCCCGGGCAGATGGGTCAGGATCCCGTCTGGCTGGGGCTGATGGCCGGGGTTGTGGTGCTGTGGGTCCTGCTCCGGGTGCTCAAGAAGACCCACCGGCTCGACACCCCGGACCGGTAACGCCAAACCGACCCCCCGGTGGTGCGGGAGGGTCGGTCTGGAGCACCTGCGGGATGAGGTTCAGCCGGTCGGTGAAAGCACCACGCCGATCACGCTGCCCTCGTTGGTGTGGATCTCCACCTGCTCGGCCAGGTCCGGCAGCAACTCGAACTTGCCGTTGACCCGGACATCCCAGGAGCCCACCACGCAGTTCAGCGCAAGGTCCGCCGCCGGCTGAATCGGGCACGCGTGCCCGGTGGTCAGCAGCTCGATGTCGGACGAACCAGCCGTGGCCATCCAGACCTGCTGATTGGCGCGGTCGTTCCAGCGTCCCCGGGCGCCGCCCACATCACTGTTGCCCTCGGCTCCGCCGCCGAACTGGCCCTTGTCGGTCTTCTGCGCCACGTGCAGCACGGCAGGCGGCCGGTTGCCGTCCCAAGCGAGGAGAACCCGGACCAGCACCCGCTCGCCGTTCCGCTTCAGGTAGACCCGGCCCACCACGATCGCCTTGTAGCTGAACGTCTCGTTCTGGATCTTGACTTCGATATCGCTCGGCCGAATCCCGAACCGGAGGGCCCGGATGCCGTCCTGAAGGGCGTCGGCCCGTTCGGTGTCGCCGGCGGACGCGGCGGCGGACGCCTCCTGCTGGAAGGCGAGGGACACCTCCGGCGCCACGGCGGCCTGGGCCTCGGGCTCGGGGTTGGTGCCGATGTTGACGTCCTCGCACCCGGTGGTGGCGAGGGCCAGCCCGAGCATCAGCGCGAGCGGGCGGAAGGGACGGAAAATCATGGTCGTACTCCTGGTCGTGGCCCCGGCGGGCCGCCCGATCGGGAGGCCGCTCAAGTGGTGCGTTTGACCAATAGACACATGAAGAACGGCGACACCCCTACACGATGCCGCCCCCCAATTTCTTGACAGTACCTGAGCTGAGGATTCGGCCCTCGGCGCATCGAATTGGTAAGCCGATTCCGCAGGGCAATGCCAGCGTGTGGGATGCCGAGTTGCGAGACGCTGAACGCCGAGGGTAGCGTATGGGTATGGCTGAACTGGTGGAACGCTGGACCCGGGAGCAGGTACTCGCCCTGCCGGACGACGGGAACCGGTACGAGCTGGTGGACGGCGAGCTGCTGGTGAGCCCGAGTCCCAGGATGTTGCATCAACGAGGGGTCAGGACCCTGTTCCGTGCGATTGACGCCCACGTGGAGTGTTACCGCTTGGGCGAGGCCCTGTCATCGCCGTCGGATCTGGATCTCCGGGACAGCCAGCTGGTCCAGCCCGACATCTTCGTGGTCGGCTACGGCCCAGCGGAGCGACCCGAGGATTGGTCCGAGGTCGGGGTGCCGATCCTGGTGGTGGAGGTGCTGTCACCGTCCACGGCGCGATACGACCGGACCCTCAAGCGGCGGCTCTATCAGCGGACCGGCGTCCCGGAGTACTGGATCGTGGATCTTGATGCGCGGTTGGTGGAGCGGTGGCGGCCGGACGATGACCGGCCGGAGATCCTGACCGACCAGCTGACCTGGAGTCCAGCCGGATCAGCCGATCCGCTGGTCCTGCGCCTGCCGGAGATCTTCACCGCGGTCATTGAGGGGTAGACCCCTTGTAAACACACGAAGCGGGCCGGCACCCCTGCACTGACGTCCCGTCCAACTAGATTCGAGCCAACCCCGCACCGAGAGAATCCCATGCCCCGCCTCACCCTGGCCCTGGCCCTGGCCACCCAGGTCCTCGCAACTGGTTGCGCCGACAGCCCAACCACCCGCCTGGTCCCCGGTGAAGGCTACATCCACTTCAAGGAGGGACGGATGTGGTACCAGGTGGTGGGGAGCGGGCCCGGCACCCCGGTCATCATGCTGCACGGAGGACCGGGGTTCAGCGCCCATTACCTGACCCCGTTGACCGCGCTTGGGAATGAGCGGCCGGTCGTCATCTACGATCAGCTGGGCAGCGGACGGTCGGACGCCACCACCGACTCGACGCTGTGGACCGAGGCGGCCTTCGTCGCCCAGCTCGAGGCGCTTCGCGACTCGCTCGGCATCGAGAAATTCCACCTGCTGGGCCACAGCTGGGGCACCATGCTGGGCACCCAGTACTACTTTGCCCACCCCGACCGGGTGGCGTCGCTGGTCCTGTCGAGTCCGGCGTTGAGCATCCCGGACTGGCTGGCGGATGGGCGGGCCCTGCTGGCCACCATGCCCGACTCGGTGCGGCGGGCGGTGGCGAAGTACGAGGCGTCGGGAGACTACGAGAATCCGGAATATCAGGCGGCGGTGATGGCGTTCTACCACAAGTTCGTGAGCCGGGCGGAGCCGTGGAGCCCGCACACCGACAGCGCGTTCGCGGCGTACAACCCCAACATCTACGGCCACATGTGGGGGCCGAGTGAGTTCACGGCGACCGGGTTCCTGCAGGGGTTCGACGTGACCGACAGCCTGTCGCTCATCCAGGTGCCGACGCTGTTCCTGGCGGGGGAGTTCGATGAGGCGGTTCCGGCCACGGTGCAACGGCATGCGGCGATGGTGCCCGGGGCCGAGTTCGCGGTGATCCCGGGGTCGGCGCACCTGACGCCGACCGACAACACGGCGGAGCATCTGCGGCTGGTGCGGGAGTTCTACCGGCGGGTGGAGCGGTAGCGCTCAGTCCGCGAGGAATAGCTCGAAGCGTTCCGCCAGGTAGTCCCTGTTCGGGCGGCTGGCGGGGCTCCGTGGCACTGCCAGTGCGCGGCCGTGCATCTCCTGGAGCCCATGGCGCAACATCGGGCCGTCGATCTCCTCCAGCACATCACCCCGCAGATGAATCTGGTAGTTGGGGTCCACCCCGACGATACCGACATCGTAGGCCGAGTGGTGGATCTTGCAGAGTGACAGACCGTTTGAAATCTCGGGCCGGCCACGTTCATCCCGATCGGGTAGGATGTGGGCGGCATCGAGCAGGGACTTGTGGCGGAGCTGGCACATCGTGCACTGCTCCCGGTACGCCCTGAGCACCAGGTAGCGAAATCTCCTCTGGTGGAGTCGCTGAAGCACGGTGCGGGTCGCGTATTCCTTAAGTGCTTCATTCTCCAACACGGGGCGATCGAACGCCCGACTCAGATCGCCTGCGGCGTCAGCTAAGAGTTGGACCGACAGCTTCTCCGGATCATCGGCCACGACGGTGCATGGGAAGATCGGTTCGTAGACCCCAGGTTGGACCCCAACCAGGTAGAGCAGTGGCCGCTGCATCCGGAACGCCTGGCGAAGCGAGCGGTTGAAGTGGTTGTCGGGGTCCTGGCCCTGGTACTTGTAGGTGATGCGGCGTCCGTCTGGGTCGGTCCCATCATCGTATGGGCTCTTGAACGATGTCTGGATCGTCAGCGCTGCCCCGTCCCTGCCAAGAACGGCGGGCTTGAAGATGCCGTACTGCTGGGACCAGATCGGAACCCGCCTACCCCGGTGGACCATCCCCTCATTGAGCTTGGTGGACGCGATCACTCCACCACCGGCATCGCGAAGGCGGGCAACGTGGTCGAAAAGCGCCAGTCTGAGGTCTCGATCCAGATCGCTCATGAGCCTGCGGAAAAGGATAGGTTGATCGTCACGATGTTACCCTCCGAACCGGTGGACCACCAGGCTCCACCCAGCACCTCGCTGGTCCGGGTCGTTGCCGCCGTCGTCCAGCGCGACGGCCGTTTCCTCCTGGCCCTCCGGTCGGAGGGGAAGCGTCATGCCGGCCTCTGGGAGTTCCCCGGGGGGAAGCTCCTTCCAGGCGAGTCCCATCTCGAGGCCGCCCGCAGGGAGCTGCGCGAGGAGCTGGGCTTGGAAGTCGAGGCCATCGGCCCCCCGACGGCTACGTTCCGAGATCCGGGGTCCCCTTTCGTCATCGATTTCGTTCCGGTGATTGTGCACGGAGAGCCAGAGCCCATCGAGCACCAGGCGGTTCGGTGGGTGGCCCTGGCGCAACTGGTGGGCCTC
>CAYINH010000017.1:11984-16782 GCA_964364615.1 uncultured Gemmatimonadaceae bacterium | reverse complement strand
AGGGGGTCGACGTGCGACATTTCCCGATGGTCTTCCAGTTCAACAAGCAGGACCTGCCGCCGGAACTGGTGATGGACGCCGAGGTCCTGGAGGAGAGCCTCAACTTCCGGGGGGCCCCGAGCTTCCCGGCGGATGCCCTGCGCGGCGGGGGCGTGTTCGAGACGCTCAAGGCGGCCTCGTCCCTGGTCCTCCGACGCCTGGCCCGACCGGAGCAGGCCGGATGACGGACCCGCTCGACCCGACCCGCACCCTCGCCACGTTCGTGGTGGGGGCCGCCAACCAGCTGGCGGCGGCCGCCGCACGGACCCTGGCGGAGTCGGCGAGGCCTCCCTTCAATCCGCTCTACCTGTGGGGCGACTCGGGGCAGGGGAAGACCCATCTGCTGCACGCGATCGGGGCCCACCGACGGACGGTGGATCCCACCGCCCATGTCGTGTACCTGGAGGCGGGCGCCCTGGCCCTGTTGCTCGAAGCGCAGACCGATGCGGGCCTGGAGCCGCTCCGCGAAGCCGGGCTGCTGATGGTCGACGATGTGGATCGGGTGGCTACCGGGCACGCCAAGCTCGGGGCTTTGCTGGAGGAACGCGTGCAGGCGGGGCGCGCGACGGTGGTGGCAGCTCGGAAGGGGCCGCCCGAGTGGCTGAGTGGTGAAGAGGTGCTCGCCCAAGGGCTGGGGAGCGGGCTGGTGGTCGAGATTGCGCCGCCGGACCTCGCCCTTCGGGAAGAAATCCTCCGTCGCCGGGCGGAGTTTGCCGGTGTGTCATTCGCCCGGGCGGTGGTGGATGAGGTGGTCCGGATGCCGCTCGGCACCGTGCAGGAGCTGCTGGGGACCGTCAACCGGCTGATCGCCTTCCAGGAAGTCAGCCCGACGCCGCTCGATCCGGTGCAGACCCGAGTGCTGGTGACTGGCATGGCTCCAACCGAGCCGGCGATCGGCGCCAAGTCCTTTGTCTCGCCACTGGATGCGCCGGACCGGGGCGAGGGGACTGGAGAGGAATCCGATGAGTTCGGGGCCTTCCTGTCGGAGATCGTGGCCGGGGTCAGTGATCAGGTGGACCGGTGGCGCTCCCAGGTCGCCAATGCGATCCTCCGCTGGGAAGCGGAGGGAATCCGCTGCGCCAGGCTCCAGGCGCTCCTCGATCAGGAAGTCTCCTCCCAACCCACTGCGGTGCTTCGGCAGTTCGAGCGCGACGTCGCGACCCTCCAGGGCATCCGGGCCCAGTTGGCTGAACTGGCGCCAGAGCTGGAGGAGGCCGAAGTCCTCCGCGACCCGGATCGGGTGACCGAGGCCGCCCAATTCCTCGAAGAAGCGCGAACCCGGGGTCTGGCGGCCCAGGGCCCCAACCCCAATCTGATGGTCGAAGATCTGATCGAAGTCACCTCCAACCGGGCCATCTTCGCGGCGGTTCGCCAGGCGGCGGAGCTGGGCGGGGCGGAGACCAATCCCCTCTTGCTGCTGGGTGGCAGCGGGACCGCGAAGACCCATCTGCTCCACGCCTACGGCAACCTCCTCGCGGCCAGAGGCCGGCGAGCGGTGGTGCTGATCGGCGCCCAGGCGATGGCGGCCGAGATCGAAGCCGCCGGTCTGTCTGGTGGGGTGAGCAACTGGCGGCAGCAGTACCAATGGGCCGGGGCCCTGCTGCTGGATGATCTCCAGCTGCTGGTCGGACATCCGGCGGCGCAGGAGGCCTTGCTGGGCGTGATCGAGATCCTGCTCGAGGCCGGCCGCCCGGTGGCGGTCACCAGTGCCGTCTCACCGGCGGAGCTGGTGGGGATCAATCCCCAGCTCCTCTCTCGGGTGGCGGGCGGGTTGAGCCTCGAACTGCCCGCCCCGGATCGAGAGGTTCGACGCGGGCTCGTCACTCGGTTGCTCGAGGCCACCGAGGCCACCGGCGATGCGGGGCTGATCGAGTACCTGGCGAGTGAGACGGGGGAGAGTGTCCGGGCGGTTCACGCGGCGGTGCGCCGGGTGCTGGTGGCCGCGGCGGGCGCTGGACTGCCTCCCAGTCTGGGCCTCGCGCGACAGGCCCTGGAGTCCGCGGCCCCGTCAGCCCGCGCCACCGGTGGGCGGGCCGGCGTGGGCCGGTCCCTCGGGGGTCCGAAGCTGCGCGAGAAGATGGTCGAGCGGTGGCCTGAACCGCGCCAGCGCCTGCTCGAGGAGATGGGCTGATGGCGATCCGCGGGAGCCTCCAGGAAGCCGGCCTGCCCGACGTGATCCAGATGCTGCATCTGGGGCGGCGGACCGGGTGCCTGGCGCTGGCGGACCGGGGGCGGCACGCCAGCCTGTTCTTCGAGGACGGCTGGGTGATCCACGCCACCATCGTGAATCGGCCCGATCGGCTGGGCGATCTGCTGGTGAAGAGTGGCATGGTGTCCCCGGCCCAACTGAACGAGGCGATGCGGATGCAGGCCCGGCCCGGGGGCCAACGGATTGGTGAGGTCCTGGTCGGGCTCGGTGCCCTGACCCCCGAACAATTGCGGGCGATGGTACGCCGCCAGGTCGACGAGGCGGTGTACGCGCTCTTCAACTGGCGGAGTGGGACCTTCACGTTCGAACCGGCGCTGGCCCCCGATCCGGATGTTGACCGGGTCCGGATCTCGCCCGACTCGTTGCTGCTCGAGGGGGCGCGCCGGGTGGACGAGTGGACCGTCATCGAGAAGAAGATCCCCAGTTTCAACCTCATCTTTGCCCGGGACCCGGGGGTCCCCGATCCCTCCGCGCTCGATCTCTCCACTGCCCAGCGCCGGCTGCTGTCGCTGCTGGACGGATCCCGGGATGTGCGGGGGCTGGTGGAAGAGACCGGCCTCACCGAGTTCGACTGCTGTCAGGCCCTGTTCGGATTGCTGTCGGCGGGGGTCATTCATCGCGTCGGCACTTCGACCCCAGGCCCGTCGGCCCGATCCCATGAGACCCAGATCGAGGAACACCGAAACCTCGGGGTGGCCTTCTACCGGACCGGGATGCTGGACGAAGCGGTTCGGGAATTCCGACGGGTCATGGAACTCCGCCCCGGCGAGGGATTCGCCCCCTTCCACCTCGGGCTGATCGCCGCCCGGCGCCGGCAGTGGGCCGAAGCGGTCTACTTCTTCCGCGGGGCGGCCGACCGGGCCGGCCCCCGTCCCGCGATCCTCCACAATCTCGGCGTCGCCCTGGGTGAGGCCGGAGAGCTGGAACAGGCGGAGACTACTCTGGCCGAGGCGACCAGTCGCGCCCCTGACCGGGCCGCCAGCCACATCGCCTGGGGACTGGTGGCCCTCGATCGGGGAAACCCCGGGATCGCCGTCTCGAGACTGGAGCGGGCCCGGGAGCTCACTGGAGACGACGTCCCGGCCCTCTGGTACTGGGGGATGATGCGCGCCCTCGCCGCGGTGGGTGACCTGGAGGCCGCCCGCCGTCTCGCTGAAGAAGGCGTGTCCCGGTGGCCCGGCCAGGCCGTGCTGTTGAACAACCACGCCGTTCTGCTGGAGGCGTCAGGGGACCTGGCGCGAACCGAGCAGGCGCTGAACGACGCACTTGAGGCGGATGCCAGCCTGCCACAGGTGTCGAAGAACCTCGGCGATGTGCTGTATCGACTGGGGCGCTTCGATGAGGCGGCTGCCGCTTTCGAACGGGCGGCCCGATTGGCCCCGGATCTGGGAGAGGATCTCTACTTCAAACTCGGCAACCTCGCCCTCCGCCGGGGCGACGCCGGGTCGGCCCGGACCCACTGGGCCAGGACCATGGAGCTCAATCCGGGGCACCAGCTGGCGAGAGCCAATCTCCAGATGCTCGGGGCCGGCTGATGACCCTGTCTTCGGACCCGGGGTTCGGTCGCCTCCTGCGGAGGCTTGAAGGGCAGAATCTGCCGAGCCTGGATCGGTACAAGGAGCGCTGTCTCAGTCGCCGGCTGGCGGTCCGGATGCGAGCCTGTGGGGTGTCGACCCTGAGCGAGTACGCCGATCTGGTGGGAACGATTCCCGGGGAGCTCGATCGCCTGCGAGAAGCGATCACGATCAACGTCACCGGCTTCTTCCGGAATCCCGAGGTCTGGGCCAAGGTCCAGACGATCCTCGACGCGGAGGACTCCAGCCGACCGGTCCGGCGACGGGCGTGGAGTGCCGGCTGCGCCACCGGAGAGGAAGCGTGGACCCTGGCCATGGTGCTGGCGGAAACGGTGCAGCGGCCCGGCAGCGCGCTGTCGCGCCGCTTCGAAGTCGATGCCACCGATCTCGACGAGCCCTCGCTGGAGGTGGCTCGGAAGGGTCGCTATCCCGTGGCCGCGGCGAAAGAGGCCCCACCGGGTGTCATGGCCCGCTGGACCCGGAAGACCGAGGTGGGTTTTGAGGTCAGTCCCCGGCTGCGCCAGGCGGTGAGTTTCCGATCTCACGATATGAGCCGCGACCCGGCACCAGGCACCGACTATCATCTGGTGGTCTGCCGGAACGTGCTGATCTACTTCAGTCGGGAGCTGCAGGAGGAGTTGTTTGCCGCCTTTGCGGCCGCCCTCCGGCCAGGCGGCCTGCTGGTGCTGGGGAAGGTGGAGACCTTGAGCGGGACCTCGCGCGGGTTGTTCGAGACGGTGGACGGTCGCGAGCGGATCTTCCGGAGGAGCCGTGACTGATCAGCCCATCATCGTCCGGGTTGCCGAACTGATCGTACGGCAGGCTCCCGCCCAACTCGAGGCGCTCGGGCTTGGCAGCTGTGTCGCCGTGATCCTCCACGATCCGGAGGCCCGGGTGGGCGGGTTGGCACATGTCCTCCTCCCCACAGCCGCCGTGGGGGACCGGCCCGACGCCACCCCCGGGCGGTATGCCCAGA
>CAYINH010000017.1:0-11974 GCA_964364615.1 uncultured Gemmatimonadaceae bacterium | reverse complement strand
TCGGCGGGGCCACCATGTTCCGCGACCTCACCGCTCCCGGTCTGATCGCCATCGGTGAGCGGAACACGGTGGCTGCTCGCCGGGCCCTCGACACCCTGAGTCTCCCGCTGGTGGGTGAGGCGGTCGGTGGTGACTGCGGTCGCTCCGTGCGGTTCGATCTGTTGGCCGGGACGGTGACCGTGCGGTCGGTGCGGCATGGAACCCTCGCGCTCTGACGTCGCCACCGTGCTGGTCACGGATGACAGTCCCTTCTTCCGGAGGTTGTTGAGCGATCTGATCGGGTCGAGTGGAGAGTTCCGGGTCGTGGCCACCGCGCGCAACGGGATGGACGCGCTGCGGAAGACGCACCAGTATGACCCCGACCTGATCACCATGGACCTGGAGATGCCCGAACTGGACGGGCTGGGCACCATCGGGTACCTGATGTCGGAGATGCCGAGACCGGTGGTGGTGGTCAGTGGCTACATCGGGGCCGGCACGGTGGGAGCGATCCGGGCCCTCGAACTGGGCGCCGTGGAGCTGGTCCCCAAGGAGGACGAGCGCAGCCCCGCGGCCACGTCCCGGCTGGAGCAGCGGCTGCTGCAGGCGCTGCGGGCGGCCCGTCGGGCGGATGTATCGCGGGTTCCGGTGCTCGCCCGGCCGGTGGCCCGCCCGCCTTTGGCGCTGGCGCATTCCCTGGCCGGACGGGCCAGACGGTGTGTCGCGATCGCCGCGTCGACCGGGGGGCCGCGCGCTTTGGCCGAGGTGGTGCCCAAGCTGCCCATCGGGCACCGGACGGCGGTGGTCATCGCCCAGCACATGCCGGCCGGGTTCACCCGGAGTCTGGCCGACCGGCTGGCGGCCCAGAGCCAGATGGCGGTGGTGGAGGCAGAGGACCGGGTGCCCCTGTTGCAGGATACGGCCTACATCGCCCCGGGTGACTGGCACATGAGCGTCGAGAGCGATCCCGATGGCCCCCGGATCCGACTCGGGCGCGGGGCTCCGGTCTGGGGGGTGCGCCCGGCCGCCGATCCGCTGTTCCACTCGGTCGCCTCGGTGTTCGGGGCGCGGGCCCTCGGCATCGTGCTGACCGGCTTGGGAAAGGATGGGGCGGAAGGCCTCCGAGGGATCCGCCAGGCGGGTGGTCGAGGGCTCGCTCAGGATCGGGCGACCTCGGTGATCTTCGGAATGCCCGGGGCCGCCGCGGCCGCAGGCGGGGTGGATCAGGTCCTCCCGTTGGGAGGGATCGCCGCCGCGGCGGCAGAGTGGATGACAAAATCAATCGGGGGAGATCGCGGGTGAGCGACGAATGGCTGAACCAATGGCGGGCTGAGCTCCAGCAGATTCGCACCGCCGTGGGCGAGGCGCCGAATGACGAGACCCGTGCTGAGGCCCTGCGACGGCTGGCCTCGCTGTACCGCCGGGCCGATACCCTGATCGGTGGGGCGACGGTGCTCCGGGATGAGGTTCGAGCCGCGGCGGAACTGTTTCGGGTGCGGGATCGGCGGTCAGTACCTCCACCCAGCGATGCCGATCCGGTCCGGGAGGACCGGCTGGGGGCGTCCACCTACATCGAGAAGGGGTGGCACCTGATCACGATGGGGGACTACTCGGGGGCGATCCAGGCGCTGCAGCGAGCCCTCGAGCTGGCTCCCGGGGAGAGCCAGGCCGGCGCCCTGCTCGGCTGGGCCCAGGTGCTCGACGGGCGGCCGGACGTGGCCATGGCCACCCTGGCTGTAGTGTTGGAACGGGATTCGAATCACCCGCTCGCCCGGGTGAACGTCGGGCTGGTCCACCTGAAGCAGCGGAACTTCGGAGAGGCGATCGAGCATCTCTCCCGGGTGATCCGGGACCAATCGGACCGGAAGGCGCTGCTCTACGCCCACTATTACCTCGGCATGGTGTACTTCGAGCGCGGCATGTTCGGGGATGCGGTGCCGTTCTTCGAGCAGGCTCTGGAGCTGGGGCCGAATCTGGCGGAGGCACGCTACGAATTGGGCCGGGCGCTGTGGTTTGCCGACCGGCCGGATGCGGCCCGGTCCGCGTGGCGGGTGGGGGCGACTACGACCGCGTTTTCCGCCTGGGGGACTCGGTGCCGGGAGATGCTCACCATCGTGGATGCGGGAGGAGAGGTCCCACGAACGTCGCTGGTCTGATCCTCGGACTTCAGCTGCTGGGCCAGGGATACCAGGTCTTCCAGGTCGGGCCGGTTTCGCTCATGGCGCCCCCCGGCCGGCGGGAACTGGCCTTCGCCCTGGCCGAGCGGGCGGCCACGCCCGCCGAATACCACGGGCTGGGGAAATGGGCCCCGGTCTGGATGCGGCTCATTGTGGTGAAGGATGGTGCCGCGCTGCGCCGACGGGGAGGACGTCCGGTGCCAGAGTGGGGAGTCGGGTTCGCCTTTCCGGGGGTGAATACGGTGGTCATTCGGGCCGATGCCCTGGACCCGGGTGGTGCGCTCCGACATGAGATGGCCCACCTGGCGCTGCACGCCCACATTCGCGGGCGGGTTCCCCTCTGGCTTGACGAAGGGTACGCCGTCGTCGCGGCCAACGAATCCGGTCGGATGCTCACCTTGCAGCTGAACCTCGTGGTGGCGACCCGCGGGGTGGGAGACCTCGGTCAGTTGGACCGGGCGCTCCGGGCCAGCGAGGTGGAAGCGCAGTCTGGATATGCGCTGGCAGGATCGGCCGTCAGTCACCTGATGCGGCTCCAACCCACCGGCTCTCTCGATCGGTTGTTCGATCGTCTGGCGGCGGGGGTACCTTTCGAGGCCGCGTTGCTCGAGGTGTCGGGGTATGATCTGGCCCAGTTCGAGCGGTCCTGGAGGGCGGATATCCGGCGGCGCTACGGGGTGTTTGTCTGGCTGGCCGCTGGGGGATGGGTCGCCCTGGTCGCTGTCCTGGTGGTGGTGGCGGGGATCTACCGTCGCCGCCGGGACGCGCCGCGCCGTGAGGCCCTGAACATCGGATGGCCGATGCCCGAGCCGGAGGAGGTGCCGCAACTTGACCAGCGACAACCAGATAAGTAATCTCCATGACTATGCCTGAAGCATCAGCGGGGCCCGGCGGCAGGCGCCCGCTTCTGGGCCGAAGGAATCTCATCGTGCTGGCCGGGGCGGTCGCGGTGCTCACCGTGGGCTACGGGCTGCTCCAGGCCGGGTATTCCAGCCCCGCAGCGGTCCTGCTGGTTCTGGGGTATTGCGTGCTCTTCCCGCTGGCGATCGCTCTGTGAAGGAGAGCGGTCCTCCGGACGTCTCTCTGGGTAACCGGCAGGAGACCAGGCATGACGGGCGAATAGCTCAGCTGGTCCAGAGCGCCTGCCTTACACGCAGGATGTCGGGGGTTCGAATCCCTCTTCGCCCATTGGAACGACGGACTTAGTGAATGGTTCTCGGCAGGGGATCTGATCCATGGAGGCTTGGTAGCATGCGTCTGACCAGTTCGGTTCTTTCCCTGGCTCTGCTTGCGGCTGCGGCCACTCCGGTCGCCGCCCAGTTGCGGTCCAACCGTCCGCCTCCCCGAGTCCAGACCCTTCCCCGGTTGATGGTTGCCACGCCGTATCCCGCCAACACCAACGACTCGGCTGCTGCGATCCAGGTTGGCGACGGGATGCGCCGCCGGCTCGAGGATGTGGCCGGGAAGACCTTCAACGTGATTCCACGCGATCGGATGAATGAGGCATTGCTCCAGTATGCCTATCCGGCCGACGCCGTGCTGCCGATCACCGTCGCCCGAACCCTGGCGACCCAGCTTCAGGCCCGGTTCATCGTCAGTTCGAGTCTCGCCCGGTCCGAAGCAGGGCGCTATGCCCTCCAGGTGCGTGCGGTGGGGCTCAACGACAAGGCCGGGTTTACGACCACGATGCAACAGGTCGCCAACCAGAGCCTCGAGGACCTGGGCAAGGCGTCGGCGGATGCGCTGGGGCCCGCCTTCAAGGCCCTTGATGATGCCAGGGACTGCTGGGACAAACAGGTGACCAAGCCGGAGGAGGCCATCGAATCCGCCCGGAAGGCGCTTCGGAGCCAACCCAACCACGGCCTGGCCGAGTACTGCCTTGGCGAGATCGCCCAGGCCCAGTCCAAGGCGCAGGAAGTCGTCATCGGTCACTTCAAGAACGCCACGATCGGGGATCCCCAGAGCCTGGAGGCCTGGAGCCAGCTGGCGATGGAATACCAGGAGCGGAACGACAGCGTTTCGACCGTCAAGGCCTTCCAGGAAATGCTCCGGGTGGCCCCTACCAACCAGCCGCTCCGCGAGCAGGCGTTTAAGCTGTTCCTGAACTACGGTCAGCCCGGGGCCGCCAAGGAAGTGGCGGAGGAGGGGCTGGAATTGGACCCCAGCAACGCCGATCTGTGGGATCTGAAGAGCAACGCCTGCCTGTATCTCGAGGACTTTCAGTGTGCCATTGATGCCCTGGAGCAGGTGTTCGAGGTGGACTCGGCCAAGGCTGACAGCCTGTTCTATTACAAGATCGGGATCGCCGCCAGTCAGAGGCCGGACACCGCCCGACTGCTCAAGTGGGCCCAGCGGGGCGCGCAGAAGTACCCCTACCATGCGCAGATCCTGGGCAACCTGGTGACGGCCTATGCCTACGCCGGCCCGCCGGACAGCACCCTGTCTGCCGTGCGTCGCCTGATGAGCGTGGACTCCACGGACCTGCGTCCCGCCCTCCGGACAATCCAGATTCTCGCCAGCGAGGGTCGGGTGGCCGAGGCGGAGCCGATGGGGGCCTATGTCGAGCGACTGGGCGATCAGAGCGACAAGGAGAACTACGCGGGGATTCTGGCCAATAACGGTGCCCTTCCCAAGCTGCAGAGCCAGCCGCAGGATCTGGAGGGGGCGGCCACGATGAGCCGGAAGGCTGTGTCGCTGGCGGTTCCCGGTGGCCGGATTGCGGTGTTTGCCAACTATCTGCTCGGCTTGGCCACCGCGTTCCAGGTCTACCAGATTGATTCGCAGATCATGGAGCAGAAGTCGTGTGAACTGGCCCAGAAGTCATTGGCGCTTTCCGCGGAGGCCGTGGCCGCCTTCGAGATCGGGCGCAGTATCCAGCCGGACGGGGTCGCGCAGCACCTGTCCACCCTGAAGACCTTCGGGCCTCGGATCGAGTCGCAGGTCAAGGCATTCTGCCGGTGAGGGCTTCCCCCATGGGGAGCGGGTGGCTAAATTGCCAAGCTGTCCTTGGGGGGCTGTAGCTCAGCTTGGTTAGAGTGCCGCACTGTCACTGCGGAGGTCGCGGGTTCGAGCCCCGTCAGCCCCGTATCGCGCACCCCGCCCGGTCTTCCGGGTGGGGTGTTTCGCGTCGGGATCCATGACCGATCAGCTCCCGGCCGATCGCCATGTTCCGGTCCTCGTGAACCAGGTGCTGGCCGCCGCCGGACCCGGCGGTCGGGCGGTGGACGGGACCCTGGGGGACGGCGGTCATGCCCTCGCGCTGGTCGAGGCCGGCTTCGAGGTCCTGGGGGTCGATCGGGATCCCCAGGCGATCGCGCGAGCCAGCGACCGCCTCGCCGGTCATCCGGTCAGGATCCTCCAGGGGCGGTTTGATGACCCGGCCATCCTTGAGGCCGTCACCACCTTCAGGCCCGACTTCGTGCTGCTCGACCTCGGGGTCTCCTCGCGTCAGCTGGATGATGACCGCCTTGGATTCAGTTTCCGTCCGGGGGCACCACTCGACATGCGGATGGACCGGGCGGGGGAGGGCGCGGCCGCCTATCTGAACGAGGCCCCGGTGGCAGAACTCCGGGAGACCTTCGCCCGGCTGGCGGACGAACCCAGGGCCCGCCGCCTCGCGCTGGAGATCGACCGTCGTCGTCAAACGACCCCCTTCGAGACCAGTGATGACCTGGTAAACGCGATCCGGGGGGCGCTTGGCGCGAGCAGCGGGCCCGGGGACTTCGCCCGGATCTTTCAGGGTGTCCGAATCCGGGTGAATGACGAGCTGGATCGCCTCAATCGGGCCCTTCCCGCCCTCCGGGACGCGCTGGCGCCAGGCGGCACCCTGGCGGTGATCAGTTATCATTCCGGCGAAGACCGGATCGTCAAACACCTGTTCCGGGAGTGGGGCCGACAGTGCATCTGTCCCCCGGTCTTCCCGGTCTGCCAATGCCGGGGCCGAGCCCTCGGGACGGTCGTGTCGCGACGGCCGATTCTGCCTACGGATCTGGAAGTGGAGAGCAACCCCCGTGCACGAAGCGCCAAACTCCGTCTCTTTCGGGTGACCGGGTGAAGTTTCGCGGGCGGTTCTGGCTGGGATTCTGGCTGGCAGTCTTCCTCCTGATTTCGGTGGTGGTCGTGGCGCGGCAGCGGGCCGCCCTCAACCTGGCCGGAGAGCTCAATCGTCTCCGGGATCAGCGCATGGCCCTGGAGGCGGCGGCAGCGGAATACGAGCAGCGAATTCAGGAGGGCACGAGCCGCGCGGTGCTGGTACCGAAGGCGGAGACCCGGCTCAAACTCCACGTGGCAGGCGACAAGGAGTGGACCACCCTGAGACTCCAGACTTCTGCTGACTCCGGTTCCTGATGGCCAGCCCACGAACCCGGATCGGCGTGCTGCAGGTTCTCTTGCTCGGCGGCCTGCTGGCCATCGTGGGCCGGGCGGCCCAGCTGCAGCTGGTGGAGGGCGAGCGGTGGGCCCAGGCCGCGGAGCGAAGTCGCACCATGGTGAAGATCCTCCCGGCCCGTCGAGGCACCTTGTACGATCGCCGGGGCACCCCGCTGGCGATCTCCCAGGAATCCTATCGGGTCGAGGTCACGCCCCGGGAAATCCGTGGGTCGCTCACCGATTCCGTCGCCCGGTGGCTGGTCCGCGACCTCGGCCTCTCCGCCCGGAAGGTGCGCTCCGCCTTCGCGGTAGCCAACCGCAAGGACACGCTCACTTCCCTCAATCGCTATCGCCCCGTGACGGCCAGCCAGGTCGAGGGGCTGCGTGGCGTCCGGGGGGTCCGACTCTATCCGGTCTACACCAGGGCCCGACCCTACGGGTCGCTGGCCATCGATCTGCTGGGCTCGCTGGTGTCGGACTCCGGTCGAGGCCGGAGCGGCATGGAGCGCTCGCTCGATTCCCTGCTGGCCGGGGTGTCTGGGGAGGCAGGGTTCCTCCGCACCCCCGGAGGCACGCTGTACGAGTCGCCCGACCGTCGCATTCGCGAGCCGGTGCCGGGTCATGACGTCTATCTCACCCTTGATGCGGAACTCCAGTCCATCGCCGAATCGGCCCTGGCCGAAACCCTGGAGGCCCAGAACGCCGAGGCCGGGGATGTGGTGTTCATCGAGCCGCGCACCGGCGAAGTACTGGCCCTGACCAGCCAGGTACGGTTGCCGAGCGGCGCGGCCCGGGCCGGGGCCTGGGTCCCGGCGGAGCCCGGATCCACCATCAAGCCCTTTGCCGCGGCCGGGCTGCTGCGGCTTGGCCGGGTGAGTCCGACCGACTCGGTCTATGGCGAGGAGGGTTCCTGGGTGGTGCCGAAGCGGGCCCGTCCGGTGACCGACGTGCACCCGGTCAAGGGCTACATGACCCTGGCCATGGCGCTCCGCGAGTCCAGCAACATCGGGATGGGGAAGTTCACCTCCCGACTGAGCTATCAGGAGCACTACGACATCCTCCGGGACTTCGGCTTCGGGACCGCCACCGGCATTGAGGTTCCGGGGGAGTATCGCGGGAGCCTCAGGCTCCCCCATCTCTGGGAAGAGGGGAACACCCAGCCCAGCCTGGCCCAGGGCTACGAGATCCAGATCACCCCGCTGCAGATGGCTGCGGCCTACGCGGCGCTCGCCAATGACGGATGGCTGCCGGAGCTGACCCTGATCCGCGAGGTCCGCGATCCCGCCGGGGCCACCCTCTATCGCCATCGGCCGACCCCGGTCCGACGGGTGATTGATGGGGAGATTGCCCGGCAGGTCCGCCACTTCCTGGCGGGCGCGGCGGGCGATTCGGGGACCGGTCGCCGGGCCCAGCTCGATACCTACCGAGTCCTCGGCAAGACCGGCACCGCGAAGAATGTGGTCGAAGGGCGGTACGCCGCCAATCACTACACTGCCTCCTTTGCCGGGATCTTCCCCGCCGAAGACCCCCAACTGGTGGTGGTGATCCGGATCATCCGGCCGTTGGCCGGTCAGTTCTACGGGGGCGAGATTGCGGCTCCAATGAACCGCCAGATGCTGCAGGATGCGCTGGCGGTGCATCGCGATGTGCTGGACCGGTCCCGGCTCCAGTTCCGCTCGGCCTTGGCTCCCCACGTCGCGCGGGTGGATCAGCAGATTCCCGCTACCCGCACCGTCATTTCACTCCGGGGTGGGGCGACGTCGTCGGCCCGTCCCGCGGTGACGGTCCCGGATGTGGTGGGACTCGAGGTCCGGGAGGCTGTCTACCGGCTCCATCAGCGCGGCCTCCGGGCCTCGCTTTCCGGCGTCGGGCCGGTGGTAGCCACTTCCCCCGCGGCCGGGGCCACCGTGACCGCCGGCACGACGGTGGCGCTCACGTCGGGTGCGGAGCGCTGAGGGTGTCGAACCGGCTGGCGTGGGAGCGGGTGCGTACCGCGTTGGAGCGGGAGGGACTGCTCTCGTCGCCGATGCCCGAGGCGGGGGCCCCGACCGGGATTGCCACCGATAGCCGGAAGGTCCAGCCGGGAGAGCTTTTCCTGGCGGTGCCGGGGACCCAGCTGGATGGCCATGCCTTCGTCGCCGACGCCGTCCGGCACGGGGCGGTCCTTGCGCTGGTCGAGCGGCCGCTGGAAGGCACGGTGCCGCAGATCGTGGTCCGCGACGCGCGCCGCGCCTCGAGCCTGGTGGCGCGGGCCTGGTTCGACGACCCGGCGGGAGCGATGGTCCTGGTCGGCGTGACCGGCACCAATGGCAAGACCACCACCACCGGGATCACCCGCCATCTGCTCAACCGAGCCGGCGATGCGGGGCTGATCGGCACCCTCGGTGCCGTGGACGGTTCCGGGGTCGCCGTCCCGACGGCCCCGCTGACTACTCCCGGTCCGGTGGATCTCCATGCCACCTTCCGCCGGCTGGCCGACCGTGGCGTCACCCAGGTGGTGATGGAGACGTCCTCCCACAGCCTCCACCAGGGTCGGCTCGAGGGCCTGGGGTTTGCCGGTGCCGTGTTCACCAACCTCACCCGTGAACACCTCGACTACCACCTCACGATGGAGGGGTACCTCGAGGCCAAGCTCCTGCTGCTCGCGCTGCTGCGCCAGGACGCCGTCGTGGCGGTCAACGCCGACGATCCCGCGTGGGAGGTGATCCCCCGGCGACCGGGGACCTTGAGGTTCGGGCTGGCCCCCGCGGCCGATCTGCGAGCGGAGGGGTTGGTCGCGTCGGCGGCCGGAAGTCGGTTTCAGCTGACCGGCCGGTTCGGCACCAGGGAGGTGGAGCTGCCCCTCTCGGGGGATTTCAATGTCGCGAACGCCCTCGGTGCCGCCGCCATCGCCCTCGGCCTGGGTCGCCCCCTCCAGGAGGTGGCCGAACGACTGTCGTCGGCCCCGCAGGTCCCTGGTCGGATGGAACGGCTGGCCGCCCGCCCGTGCGTCGTTCTCCGCGACTATGCCCATACCCCGGACGCCCTGCAGCGGGTGTTGGCGACCCTGCGGCCACTGACGCGTGGCCGGCTCATGGTCCTGTTCGGCTGCGGCGGGGATCGGGACCGGGGCAAGCGCCCGCTCATGGGTCGGATGGCGGCGGAAGGCGCCGATGTGACCTTTCTGACACCCGACAACCCGAGGACCGAGGATCCCGACCGGATCATTGACGACATCCTGGTTGGCATGCCTGGGCAACCAGTCCACCGGTTCGACGACCGTCGGGAGGCGATAGGAGTCGCGATCGCCATGGCTTCGGAGGGGGACACCCTGCTGCTGGCTGGCAAGGGGCACGAGACCTATCAGATCGTCGGCGACGTCAAGTTCCCTTTCGATGAGCGCGCCATCGTCGAGGAGCTGACGCAGTGAGACCGCTTTCCGCCCGGCGGGTCAGCGACATCCTCGGGCTCGATCAGATGGCGGAAGACGTGGAGTACTCTGCCATCGTCACCGACACCCGACGGATGCCGACAGGGGCGCTGTTCGTGGCGCTCAAGGGAGAACGGTACGACGGTCACGACCATCTCGCGGCGGCGCGGGATGCCGGGGCCCGAGGGGCGGTCGTGCGCACAGGGACCCCCCCGGTCGAAGGCCTCTACCTCCACCCGGTGGAGGATACCCTTCGGGCATACGGCTGGCTGGCGCGGGCCCGACGTCGGGAGATCCCCGGTCCGGTGGTGGCGGTGACCGGGACCAACGGCAAGACCAGCACCAAGGAGCTGGTGGCCGCCGTGCTCGCCACCCGATACCAGACGCACGCCACCAGGTTGAACCTCAACAACCTGGTCGGGGTGCCGCAGACGATTCTGGCGGCGCCTGATGGTACCGAGAGCCTGGTGATCGAAGCCGGGGCCAACCTCCCCGGGGAAATTGCCCGGTACCGGGAGATTGTGGAGCCGACGGTGGCAGTGGTCACCAATGTCGCCGCCGGGCACCTCGAGGGATTCGGGTCGCTGGAGCGGGTGATGGCCGAGAAGCTCGAGTTGATCCGGGGCGCCCCGCTGGCGGTGGTGGGACCGCAGCCTCCCGCACTGGCGATCGAGGCAAGGGCACGCGCCCCAGGCCGGTTGGTGGTGGCGGGTCTCGAGGGAGAGGTGCGGCCTGACGAAGTGGTGCTGGACCCTCAGGGCCGCCCCACCCTCCGGATCGGGGCGCGCACCATCCGGCTGCCCCTGGTCGGCCGCCACCTGGCAGTAAACGCCATGCTGGCCTGGGCGGTGGCCGAGGAACTTGGACTCGATCTCGACGAGGTGGCCGACGCGCTGTCGAGGGTGGTCGTCCCCGGTGGCCGGAGCGAACTCCAGCAGATCGGGGGCCTGACGATCCTCAACGACTGCTACAATGCCAACCCCGCCTCGTTCCTGGCGGCCATCGAGACCGCCCAGAGCCTCCGCACCGGACGTCGGCTGGTCTTCGTGGCCGGAGGGATGCGTGAGCTGGGTCCGGACGCCGACCGGCTCCACGCGGAGGTGGCCGCCCACCTGCTGGCGCTGGCCCCGGAACTTCTGGGCGCGGTCGGGGAATTCGCCGACCTGTTCCGGTCTCAGCGGGACGCCCTCGGCGACCGGCTGATCCTGGCCGGCGACCCGGTCGAAGCGGGGGCACTGCTGGCTCCGCGGCTTTCCGGGGATGAGGTGGTGGTCCTCAAAGCGTCCCGCGGGGTGGCCTTGGAGCGTATACTTCCAGCCATCACCAGCCAGACCGCCCCGTCCCTCGAGGCCTGATGCTCTACCATCTGCTTGCCCCGCTGGGCAAGAGCCACATCCTGTTCAATCTGTTCGGATACATCAGCTTCCGGGCGGCCGGCGCGACCGTGACGGCGCTGCTGATGGCCTTCGTGGTCGGTCCCTTCATCATCCGCAGACTCCGGGCCCTGAAGGTGGGCCAGGTGGTTCGGATGGACTTCCTCGCCAGCCACGAGGGGAAGCGCGGCACCCCGACCATGGGGGGCTTGATCATCATCCTCGCCACGGTGGTGCCGACGCTGCTCTGGGCCGACCTCACCAACCGGTTCGTACTGGTGGCGGTCCTGGCCACCCTGTGGACCGGCGCGATCGGGTTTCTGGACGACTATCTCAAGGTGGTTCAGGGCAAGTCGCGGGGACTGGTGGCGCGGTGGAAGCTGACGGGCCAGGTGGGGTTCGGGGTGGCACTCGGAATCTACCTGACGTTGTGGCCGGTGGTTCCGGTGGACATCATCCCCGCCACGGCGACCACGGTGCCGTTCTTCAAATTTGTCACCGCGACGTTTGCTCCGTGGCTCTATGTCATGTTCGTCACCTTCATCGTCACCGGAACCAGCAACGCGGTCAACCTCACGGATGGGCTCGACGGACTGGCGGCTGGGCTCACGGCGATCGCGGCCGCCTGTTTTGCCCTCTTCGCCTATGTCTTTGGCCGAGTCGACGCG
>CAYINH010000016.1:0-16784 GCA_964364615.1 uncultured Gemmatimonadaceae bacterium | reverse complement strand
CGGCTCTACTTTGCGGCCCAGCGGCTGTTCCGGTCGGACAACCGGGGCGACACCTGGACCCCGATCAGCCCGGACCTGACCCGTCGGATCGATCGCAACACCCTGAAGATGATGGGCCGGATCTGGAGCGTGGACGCGGTCGCCAAGAACACCTCGACCAGTCTGTACGGGGCCATCATCGCGGTCTCCGAGTCGCGCCTGACCCAGGGGTTGATTTACGTCGGGACCGACGATGGGCTGATCCAGGTCACCGAGGACAACGGCGCCACCTGGCGGCGGATCGAACGGTTCACCGGGGTCCCCGACACCACCATGGTGTCGGATGTGGTCGCCTCCCGCCACAACGATCAGGCCGTCTACGCCACCTTCAACAATCAGAAGGCCGGTGACTTTGCCCCCTACGTCCTGAAGAGCACCGACCGGGGCCGGAGCTGGACCTCGATCGCCGGCAACCTCCCGGCCCGGGGCAGCGCCTGGGTCCTCGCCGAGGACCACAGGGATCCGGATCTCCTGTTCGTGGGGACCGAGTTCGGGGTGTTCGTCTCGACCGACGGTGGCGCCAAATGGACCCAGCTCAAGGGCGGCCTGCCGACCATTCCAGTCCGGGACATCGCCATCCACGAAGCTGAAGACGACCTGGTCCTGGCCACCTTCGGCCGAGGATTCTGGGTGCTGGATGACTACGGTCCGATCCGGCAGTTGACGCCGGCGGTCCTGGCCGCCGAGGCGACGCTCCTCCCGGTGCCCGACGCGTCGATGTTCATTCCGACCGGGTTTGACGCCGGCGGCCAGGGCGACGCCAACTTCATCGCGTCCAACCCCTCGGCTGGCGCCACCTTCACCTATCACCTGAAGACCGCCCTCCGGAGTCGGAGCGAGGCTCGGCGGGAGCGCGAGCGGCCGGTGGCAAAGCGGGGGGAGGACACTCCCTATCCCACCTGGGATGCGCTCCGGGAGGAAGACCGTGAGGAGGACTCGACGATGCTCGTGACGATCACCGATGCCTCGGGGGCTATCGTCCGGCGGTTGACTGGCCCGGTCGGGGCTGGACTCCACCGGGTCTCCTGGGATCTTCGCTACCCGGCCTCCACGCCGGTGACCAGCGCTCAGGCGGGGGGCGCTGGTGGCGGCTCCGGAGGCGGATTTGGAGGCGGTGCCGCCGGTCAGTACGCGGCGCCGGGCCAGTACACCGTGTCGCTGGCCAAGCGGGTGGATGGCGTGGTGACTCCGCTCGGCACGCCGCAGACGTTCGAGGCCCGGCCGGTGGTGACCGGGACGTTGCCACCAACCGATCGGGCGGCCCTCCTGGCGTTCCAGCGGAAGACGGCCGAGCTCCAGCGGGCGGTGATGGGGGCTGTCGCCCTGATCAACGAGCTCAACGGCAAGCTGGCGGTCCTCAAGCGGGCGATCGAGCAGGCGCCGGCCGCCGACCAGGCGTTGCGGGAGCAGGCGCGCGCCATGGAACTCCGGCTGGCCGCCCTGGACTTGGCCATGAGCGGCGACCGGACCATCGAACGCCGGAGTGAGCCGGCCGGCCCCGGGATCACCAATCGGGTGCAGAGCATCGTCTTCGGATCCTGGAGCTACACCGGGGCGCCGACCGCGACCCATCAGCGGAACTATCAGATCGCCGCCGAGGCCTTTGCCCCGGTACTCGAGCAGCTCCGGGGGCTGGTGGAAACCGACCTGAAGGCCCTGGAGGCGGCGGCGGAAGCGGCGGGCGTCCCGTGGACAGCGGGCCGGGTGCCGGTCTGGCGACCATAGGCCCCATGAGCCGAAACCTTCAACATCTGGAGGTCGTATGAGCAGGAGATCGGACGCTGCCAAGGCGGGGGTGGGATTCGGGACCGCCCTGGCCATCGCCATCAGCTGGTCGGCCAACAAATCGATCCTGTGGGCGATCTTTCACGGGTTCCTGTCGTGGATCTATGTGGTCTACTATGCCATCAGATATCAGTGACCTGGCAGGGTTCTTCGCGGCTCTGACGAGGTGCGGCATGATTGACCTGACGGTGCGGCACGGGCTGGTCTCTTGACGGGGGCCGGCCGACGGCGACACTGCCAATACGGGCTTCTTCGGGCTCTTTGCCGGAGTCTCGATCCCGGTGGGCGGCGGCAACTGATCGCACAGCTCAATCAGTGATTAGCAGAAGGGGAGGCCACGCGGCCTCCCCTTTTGCATTGTCCCTCCGAGCAGACCGGGAGCCCGAGCTATTCCTCGTCGAGTAGCTGGACGTTGATCGCGACCAGTTCCTCCTCGAACCAGGCCACCAGCCGCCCCATGAACTTCTCCGCCAGGTAGAACAGGTCCCGGCCCTCCTTGGGGACCACCTTGGCGACCAGCACCCCGCCAGCCGGATAGACGTCGATCCAGCCTTTCGATTGCACATGCCGGAGCCGGGTCTTCTTCCTGTTGCTCCACGACCAGGTGGTCGCCTCGTGAATCACCTTGTGACGGAGCAGCTTGTAGGCGTCCTGTCCCGCCCGGGGAATCACCTGGATCACGATCATCGCCTCACCTCCGGTAGGTGGTCGACCGCATCAGAATCGCCAGCTGGACTGAAAGTTGGGAGTCAGGACCTGCCCGGTCAACCGGGCCCGGACCATCTCGCTCGGCATCGGACCGCCCTGCAGAATCGCGTCGTGGAAGGCCCGCTCGGTCATCTGTCCGCTGGCGACCAGCGCCTGATACAGCGCCCGGATCTGCAACCCGCCCAGCATGTAGCCCGCCTGATAGAGCGGTGGATACGACCCATTGAACGACCGCCGGACCTCCGCCTCGGCGTTGGCCCGCTCGTGCCCGACCCGGTCCACCAGGAAGTCGATCGCCTCCTGCGGCGTCATGGTGCCCAGATGGAAGCGGAGGGAGAAGATGATCCGGGCCGCCCGATGGCTCCGCCAGAACAGCATCCCCATCCGGTCCTCGGGCGTCTGCGGGAATCCCAGGTCCCAGAGCCGCATCTCCCAGTAGAGCGCCCACCCCTCGGTCCAGAACGGGGTCCGGAAGAGCCGCCGGTGCGGCTGATACCGCTCGTTCATGAACCCCTGAAGGTGGTGTCCCGGGATGAGCTCGTGCTGCACCGTGGCCCGGGAGAAATGGCGGTTGTTCCCCCGCATGCTCATCAGCTTGTCCTCATGGGTCATGCTGTCGGTCGGATAGGAGACCTGAATCACCTCCCCGCCCAGGAAGAACGGACTCACCTTCTGGGCCGCGGCGCTCATCATCTCCATCCGCCAGATCTCCCTGGCCAGCGGCGGCACCGTGACCAGGTCCCTGGTCTCCACGAAACGGATGGCCTCCTCGGCAAGTTCACGGATCATCTGCGGTTGGTCCCCGGGGCTCACGTACAGGGTCTTGACCCGCTCCATCGCCGCTCGCCAGTCGTCGCCGAAGCCCATGTCCCGACTGGCCCGAAGCCGCTCCGCCTCGGTCCAGGCAAACTCCCGCTCGGCGATCGTGAGCAGCTCCGCCGGGGTGTACGGAATCATCTCGTGGGCCAGGTCATCCTCAAGCCCATCGGCCCCGATCGGGTCACCGATGATCGGGTCGTCCGCCCCTTCCTTGAAGCCGGCGAGTTTCTCGCGGAGAAACTTGATGTAGTCCTGGAGGCCCTTGTCGGTCTTCCGCCAAGGATCGGCGACCCACCAGGAAAACACCGGGTCGTACCCCGCCGAGAACTGGTACCACCGGTCCAGCGTCCGGCGGAGATCGGTCAGCATCTCGGCGGTCCGGAGCGCAACCACCTTGGAGGGCGGCTTGGCGTCCGGGGCCTCCAGAGTCTTGCGGGTGGCTTCGAGCACCCGGACCACCGAGTCCAGCGCCCGGGCGGCACCCTGGGGGTCAACTCGTTCGAGCCGACGACGGGCTTCCTGCAACCCGAGAAACCGGCCGGCGAACGGCGCCAGCGGTTGCATCTCGTTCCACTGCCGCTCCTCCCGCACCAGCAGCGACTGCTGGTACCGGATCTGGTTGCCGAGCAGAATCAGGTCCACCCGGCCCTCGGGGACGACCTGGTCGAACGGCATGGCGCGGAGCCGATGGTCCCACTCGGCAAAGAAGGCGGCCAGCCGCTGGCGGCGTTCCGCCGAATACTCGGTATCGTAGCGACGGTGGAGGGCGGCCAGGTCAGCGCTGAACCGCTCGACCTCGTTCCGCATCGGCGAATCCTGGGCAGACAGCCGGGATGGGGGCGCCAGACCAGGGAGGAGCCCGGCCGCGAGGAGGATGGCAGACCATCGAGTCAGCATTGGCGAACCTCCCGGGAAGACGGCTACGCTGGGCGGCGGGGCTCCAGCGCAGCTTGGAGAATGGCGTCGAGCGAGCCCGCGTCGGTCACCGCAGCGTGCAGGTTCTGCAGCAGACCGTCATTCAGACCGTAGATGACACCGTGCACCGCCAACGGCTGACCCCGACGCCAGGCATCCTGCACCACGGTCGTCTGGCAGACATTCCGGACCTGCGCGATCACGTTGAGTTCGCAGAGTCGATCGTGCTGCTGAGCTTCCGGGAGCTGGGCCACCTCCCGGGCGTGCCCATTGCGGACATCCTGCACGTGGCGGATCCAGTTGTCCGCCAGCCCGAGGGTCATCCCCTTGAGAGCGGCCAGGACCCCGCCACAACCGTAATGCCCACAGACCAGGATGTCCTGCACCTTCAGATGATCGACCGAGAACTGCATGGCGGAGAGGCAGTTGAGATCGGAGTGGACGACCACGTTGGCGACGTTCCGGTGGACGAAAACCTCCCCCGGAGCGAGCCCGACGATCTCGTTGGCAGGCACTCGACTGTCCGAACAGCCGATCCACAGGAAGCGGGGAGTCTGCTGGCCGGAAAGCCTCTTGAAGAACTGTGGGTCGCGCTCGATGACCGACGCGGCCCAGGCTTTGTTGTTGGCAAACAGGTGTTCGATCGACACGGCCTGTTCCTGGTTCAGGGAGCCCGATAGGCGATCGCGCCGTTGATCACCGTCATCACGGTCCGCGTCTTGAGGATCTCCGCCTCGGGGATGGTCATGATGTCGGCATCGAGAATCGTGAAATCCGCCCACTTGCCGACCTCGATGGATCCCCGCTCGAGCTCCTCGAACGCCGCGTAGGCGGGCCACAGGGTCAGCGCCTTCAACGCCTGCTCCCGGGTGAGCGCCTGTTCGGGATGCCAGACATTGGGGGCCCCCTGAAACCCGGTCGTGTCCTTCCGGGACACGGCAGCGTAGAACTCGATCATCGGATGGCCCTGCTCAACCGGGGCATCGGAGCCCGCCGCGATCATGTTGCCCTGATCCACAAAGTCCTTCCAGGCGTAGGCCCCGACCAACCGTTCGGTCCCGAGCCGGCTCGGTGCGAAGTACAGATCGCCGATCGCGTGGCTCGGCTGCATCGACGGAATCACCCCGAGGGTCGTGAACCGCGGTATGTCGGCGGGGTTGACGATCTGGGAATGCTCATTCCGCCAGCGATGTTCGGGGAGGGCCCGCTCCGGCTCCGGCACCGCGGCCAGGGCCTCCTCCACCAGGTTGAGGTAGAGTCGATTGGCCGAGTCCCCGATCGCGTGGGCCTCGACCTGAACCCCGCGGCGCAGGGCTTCCGCCAGCATCGGCCGGAGCCGGGCGAGGTCGGTGGTGAGTAGACCGTACTTGCCCGGATCGTCGGCGTAGGGCGCGAGCAGCAAGGCACCCCTCGAACCCAGTGCGCCATCCATGACCACCTTGATAGTCCGGATGGTGAGTCGGCCGTCGAACTCGTTGACGAAGGCGCCGTTGGCCAGCAGGCTGTCGGCCGACTCCGAGGGACCGGACAAGGCCTTGTACACCCGGAGCGCCACCCGGCCTTCCTGGTAGAGCTTCCGCAGTCGCGCCACATCGGACCAGCCGCCCCCAGCGTCCTGCAGCTGCGTCCAGCCCAGTCTCAGGTACCGGTCGGCCCCGACCACCACCTCGTTTTCCCGGGATTCCTCGGTCTCGGCCGGGATCTGGCTGCCAACCAGTCCCTGGGCGGCATCGATCAGCATCCCGGTCGGTTCACCCCTCGCGTCCTTCAGGATGTCCCCACCGAACGGTGGCTGAGTGGCCCGGGTGACCCCGGCCAACTTGAGAGCGGCAGAATTGGCCACCGAGGAGTGCCCATCGGACCGCGACAGGACCACCGGGTTGTCGGGCGAGATCGCGTCGAGGTCCTGCCGAGTGGGGAAGCGGCTGGGGGTCCAATGGGTCTCGATCCATCCCCGGCCGACGACCCACTCCCCGGGCTGAGCCCGATCGACTCGCTCCCTGACCCGCCGCTGAAGCTCCGCCACGCTCAGACTTCCCTCGAGATTCAGCGTCAACTCCCGCTGCCCCACTCCGCTCAGGTGGGCATGGGCGTCGATGAACCCCGGAAACACCACGGCGCCCGCCAGGTCAATCACCTCGGTATTGGGCCCCTGGTACCGCTCGGCATCCGCCGCCGACCCGATGAAGACGATTCTGCCATCGGTGACCGCCACCGCTTCGGCCGTGGGCTGGGCGTCATCGGCGGTATAGACCGTTGCGTTGGTGAAGACCTGGTCGGCGGGGGGCTGGCAGCCAGCCAGAACCAGGAGGGTGAGGGTGGTGGAGCGGAGTCGCATCAAACCTCCAACGGAAGGGCGGCGTCGGGCGTATCTTGAGGACTGAGTCATACATTGCAGTACTGAACCGCAGGGAGTGGCCGAAGATACCGCGCCGTCGCCCTGATCGCCATATTCCCGGACACCACCGCCCTGGAGGGATCCCATGCTGCTCACGCTCGCCGTCGCCGCGGTCCTGGCGCCCCCGGCCGCCCTCGACACGGTCAGGATCACCGAGTGGACGGTGCCCTGGGAAAACAGCCGGCCCCGGGATCCCTACGTGGACCCCAGGACCGGCCGGATCTGGTTCGTCGGCCAGGCCGGCAACTACCTGGCCTACTTCGTCCCTGGCTCCACTGACTTCAAGCGGTATGAGCTGGACGAGGGCGTCAACCCGCACAACATCATCGTGGACACCGACGGGACCCCGTGGTACGCCGGCAACCGGGCGGGCCACATCGGCAAACTGGACCCCGCCACCGGCAAGATCATCAAGTATCCGATGCCGGACCCGGCCGCCCGGGACCCGCACACCCTGATGTTCGACGGCAAGGGCGGGATCTGGTTCAGCCTCCAGACCGCCAACATGGTCGGTCACCTGAACCAGAAGACGGGTGAAGTGAAGCTGGTCAAGATGACCCGGCCCAATGCCAGGCCGTATGGCCTGGTGGTGGATGAGACCGGGCAGCCGTGGTTCTGCGAGTTCGGCACCAACCGGATGGCGACGATCGACCCGAAGACCTATCAGCTCAAGGAATTCGATCTCCCAGCTGAGCGCGCCAGGCCTCGTCGGATGGCCCGCACGCCGGATGGCATCATCTGGTATGGGGACTATTCCCGGGGATTCCTGGGTCGGCTCGACCCCAAGACGGGCGAGGTCCGGGAGTGGCTGATGCCGTCGGGGGCCCGGTCACTGCCGTACGCGATGACGATGGACGATCAGAACCGGATCTGGTTCGTGGAAACCGGGGTTCAGCCCAACAACCTGGTGGGATTCGATCCCAGGACCGAGAAGTTCTTCTCCAATACTCCGGTCCTGCCGAGCGGTGCCGGCACCATCCGTCATATGGTCTTCCACAAGCCGACTCGCAGCATCTGGTTCGGGACCGACACCAATCAGCTGGGCAGGGCGGTGATCCCGGTCCGGACCGAACTGGTGCCGTAGCCGGTCAGGGTTTCCGCAGCGGATAGGCCCGGACGTACTGAACCTGGTCGGCGTCTTGCCAGATGCCGACCAGTTCTTCTTCGCCGAACCAGGTCGGGGCAAAGTCCTTGGGCATGGTCACCCGGCCCAGGAAGACGCCGGCGGTATCGAAGACAGCGTAGGTCCGGATCCCGGTCCCGGGCTTGGGTGACTCCTGAGCCCACAGGAACCCGGCGGCATCGAACCGCATCTCGACCAGCGGCGCGAAGTGGCTGGGATAGACCGCCTCGACGATGTGCTTGTTGATCTGCTCCTTCATCGGCCCCGGAACCAGCCCGGCCGCCGGCCCGCTCTCGAACGCCTCCAGGGTCTCCTTCCGGTGCGCGGCCTGGTCGGCGGCGGTGATGGGCACGGGCGATGACAGCATCCGAATCAGCCGCTGCACCTTGCTATCGAGTCCCCGGACTTCGATCTGGTAGGCGTCGTTGGTGGTCAGGTACACGGTGGACTCCCTACCTGCGACAACCGTGTTCCGGCCGAGCGGAACCGGGCTCGGCGCGTTGAAGGTCTGGCCCCCGAAACTGAGCGCCATCGGGGTCATCTCGAGTCCCGGTAGTCTGGCCACCGTGTCCGTGACAAGACCATCCGGCCCGAACCGGAGGTAGCTGACCGTGTCCCGGTAGGCCTCACTCCGTGGATCGTTGATCCGGAAGGCCTGTTCCATCCCCAGCATGCCGCCGTCCCGGAACCAACCCACCGGCAGCGCCATGCTCACCCGGCCATCCACCGGCATCGGCGCCCCGGTGACTCCGCCGAGCGTGTAGGTCCGCGGCGTCGTTCCATCCGGGGCGATGACGGTGACCCGGCGGGCCAGCGCGTCGAAGACCAGGAGGGAGTCGCCCGCCACCGGCCAGAGCCCAGCCGGCATCTGGAACTCGCCCGGCCCCTGCCCCTTCCGCCCCGTGGTTGAGAGGTGGCCCCCCGACGGAGCGTAGAACCGGATTTCCGAGGTGGCGCCGTTGACCACCACCAGTCGGCCATCCCTCAGCCGGATGGCTCCTGACGCCTGGGCCAGGTCCTGGAGCGGGTTGTCTCATCCCCTCCGATCTGCACGGTGGGGCTGTCCACCACCACCCAGGCATCGGAGGCGCCCCACACCGGAGCGGTGTTTTCGACGATGGTGATCCCGGCGCTGTCCCGGACGGAGGCAGCGGCCCTGGCGCTGGAACCCCCGCAGGCGGCAAGCGTGGCGGCGAGCGAGAGGGGTAAGTACCGGAGCAACCGGTATCGGTTCATGGAAGTGATGCTCCCGCTTTCGGGTGTCATGGGAGTGAGGCTCCCCACCTTCGATCAACCCTGCAGAATCTGTCCGAACACTTCGGTCGCCTGCCGCATTTCCTCACCGGTGCCGATCGAGATCCGCACGTGGGTGTCGAACGGCGGAAACGGCCGTCCCACCATCACCCCGCGGTCGCGGCAGGCCTGCCGGAAGCCCTCCATCGGCCGTCCGATGTCCACCATGATGAAGTTGGCCTCCGAGGGCACGACCTGATACCCGCGGGACTCGAAGAACCGGACGGTGGTGCCCTTGACCTCGGTGTTCAGGGCCTGCTGGCGGGCCGCATGCCCCTGGGCGCTCAAGCTGGCCCAGGCCGCCGCTGCCGCCAGGACATTGATGTTGTTGACCAGAATGTTCCGCGCCATCCGGGCCAGGGTGGCCGGCTGCCCCACGGCATACCCGACCCGGAGTCCCGCCATGCCGTACACCTTGGAGAAGGTCCGGGCCACAACGATCCGGGGGTTGGCCAGCGCCAACGGGATCATCGTTTCGTGGTCGGCCCGGGTCACGTACTCGAAGTAGGCCTCATCCACCAGGATCACGCTGTCCAGCGAGGCAGCCAGCATCCGATCGAGAGCGGCCTTGACCGCCGCGGGGCCGTGCATCGTGGCGGTCGGGTTGTTGGGGTTGCAGAGGAAGACCAGGCCCGCCGAAGCCGAGGCGTCCGTCATCCGGTCGAGGTCGAGCAACAGCCCCGGCGCGAGCGCGGTCTCCACCACCGGCACTCCCAGCACCCGGGCCCGGTTGGTCGGCAGCTCGAAGGTCGGGGAGGCGGTCACCAGGCCACGGGTGGGACCGGTAAAGGCGTCCACCGCCACCCGGAGAATCTCGCTCGACCCCTGGCCCAGCAGGATGTTCTCATCCTTGACCTTCAGGTGCTTGGCGATCGCCGAGATCAGCTTCTCGTTGCTGACGTCCGGATAGCGACAGGCTTCCGAGAACATCCCCTGAATCGCCTCCAGGGCCTGGGGTGCCGGGCCGTACGGGTTCTCGTTGCTGTCGAGCCGGATTTCCGCGAGCCCCAGGGGATTGGGCCTGGACGACCGGAGCTCGCGATAGCCGGCGGAGACCGGTTCCATCCCGCGGGCAGTGATGAAGGGCAGCGCCGTCGCGGCGCTCCCCGCGCCGAGCGCGCCAAGGAAGGAACGGCGGGTGAGACTCATGACGAACCCCTTTCCAGAGAAGGCCGGTGGCGGACCGCCAGCCAATGCACCGTAGCGAGTCCGGCAAAGATACCCAGCAAGACGGCCTCGCGACCGGTCATCCGGGTCGCCAGAGCCAGGGAAAAGATCAGGCCGAGTCCCGCCAGCAGGGGCCCAAATGGCAAACGGAGCAGGGCCGGCGCGATCCCGTCGACATCGCGCCAGCGGAGGACCGGCAGGGCCAGGCAGACGATCCCGTAGGTGGACAGTCGCGACACCGCCGAGAGACTGAGATTCTGCAGCAGACTGCCCTGCACCGCCAGCACGGCGATCAACGCGGCAAAGACCACGATCGACACCCCGGGGGTCCGGAACACCGGATGAACCCAGGCCATGAACCGGGGAAGGTCGCCCCGTTCGGCCATCGCGAAGGTCAGCCTCGGCACATTGAGCATCGCCCCGGCGAGGTAGCCATAGACCGAGATGAGCGCAGCCGCGGCCATGAACACCGCCCCCGCCGATCCCATCACCACCCGAGCCGCCTCGGCGAGGGGACGCTGGCTCGCGCCAGGATCGGGGAGCACCACCAGGACGGAGAACTGAACCGCGGCATAGATGATCGTCACCACCACCAGCCCCATGAACAGCGCAAACGGCCCGTCCCGTCGGGGATCCTTGGCCTCCGCCAACGGCATCAGCGCCGCCTCGAATCCGCCGTAGGCAAAGATCAGCAGCAGCATGACCTGCATCCAGCCGGCCGGGGTGGTGGCGGTCGCGATCGGCGCCGCGATTGCGCCATGGGACGAAAACCACCAGATCCCCAATCCCACGAAGACCAGCAGGGGGAGCATCTTGGCAACCGCAAAGATGTTGCTCATGCTGGCCCCGCTGCGGACCCCTCGGAAATTGACCAGCGCCAGGAAGGCGAGCAGCACGACGGTGATGAACGCTGCCCCGGCTCGGCCCGACGCCGGATCCCAGAACTCGCCGAAGTAGGCGGTGAAGACGTTGACGTTGGTGGCCGCCGCGGTGAGCCGGACCAGGTAGCTCATCCACCCCATCTGCAGGCCCAGAAACCGGCCGAACGTCTCGTGGGTGTAGAGGTAAGGCCCCCCGGCCCCGGTGAACCGGGACGCCACCTCGGCGAAGCACGCCATGATGACCCCGATGACCAGGGCGGCCACCAGCCAGGCCGTCAGCGATCGGGTGCCCAGCCGGGCCGCCACGGTTCCGGGGAGGGCAAAGATCCCGCTCCCGATGATGGCATTGAGGACCAGGGCAGCCAGACTCCAGCGACCGATGGAACGAACCAGACCGGCGCCGTCGGGCAGGGTCATGCTTTGCTCGGGTGAATGGGGGTGGCTGGCAAGCTACTGCCAGCCCGGGCGGGACGGCACCCTGCGGGTTGTGCGAGTCACCGGCTCGGGCGCAGATTCCGCCGACCCCCATGACCCAGTACCGCTACCCCGAGACCAGCGTCTTCTACCGGGATCTCACCCGGGAGTTCCCGCTTGCCGTCCGAGGGGAGGGGTGCTGGATCATCGACGCCGCCGGAAAGCGGTACCTCGACGGGAGTGGTGGGGCCTTCGTGGCCACGGTCGGGCACGGGGTGGCCGAGATCGCCGAGGCGGTGGCCGAACAGGCCCGGACCCTGCCGTACGTCAATGGGACCCACTTCACTTCGGAGCCGGTGGAGCAGTTGGCTGCGGCCCTGGTTGATCGTGCCCCGGGCGACCTCTCGCTGGCCTATTTCCTCACCAGCGGTTCCGATGCGGTGGAGGCGGCGCTCAAGCTGGCCCGCCAGTACTGGGTCGAGGCCGGGGAGCCCCGGAGGCACAAGGTCCTGTCGCTGACGCCCGGGTATCACGGCAACACCATGCTGGCCCTGGCGGCGTCGGGGCGTCCCCGGTACCAGGCCTATTTCCGCGACTGGCTGACCCCGGTTCCCAGGGTCGCCGCCCCCTACCCGTATCGCTGCGCCTGCCGGGGAGCTGCTCCGCTCTGTCCGGCATGCACCGGAGACGCCCTCGAGCAGGTCCTGCTGGAGGAGGACCCCGAGACGGTGGCGGCCTTCATCGCCGAACCGATCGGCGGGTCATCGACCGGCGCATCGGTTCCACACCCGGAGTACTGGCCGCGGATCCGGCAGCTCTGTGACCAGTACGGGGTGCTCTGGATCGCCGATGAAATCCTGGCGGGCGCCGGACGGACCGGGGTCTGGTCGCCGCTGGAGCGCTACGGGGTCAGCCCCGACCTCATGGTCATGGGCAAGGGGATCACCGGGGGCTACGCCCCGCTGGGCGTCGTCCTGGCGCCCCGCCGGCTGGTGGATCGGATCGCCAGCGGGAGTGGGGCCTTGATGCACGCGCAGACCTTCGTCCACCACCCGTTGAGTTGCGCTGCCGGTCTCGCCACCCTGCGTTACCTGGATCAGCACGACCTCGTCACCCGATGTCAGGCCATGGGCGAACTGCTCCACGCCGGCCTGGCCGGGTTGAAGGAGATTCCCATCGTGGGCGACATCCGGGGGATCGGATTGCTGGCGGGGATCGAACTCGTGGCCGACCAGGCCACCCGGGCACCCTTCTCCCGGAAGGAGCGGGTCGCCGAGCGATGTATCGCGCTCGCGATGGAGGCGGGGCTGGTCCTGTGGCCCAACACCGGTCATGCCGATGGGATGGCGGGGGACCTGTTGATGATCGCCCCGCCGTTCACCATTTCGCCCGAAGAAATCACCCAACTGGTCGACCGGCTGCACGCGGTTCTCACCCGGATGCAGTCGGAGCTGACCGTCACGCTGTAGCTGGAGAGGCACCCATGACCGACCGCGACTATCCCCATATGGTGGTCACCCCGCCGGGACCCAAGGCCCGGGCCATCGTGGACCGGGACGAGGCCTGGACCTCCTCCTGCTACATCAAGGAGTATCCGTTGGCCATCGTCGGGGGGCGGGGTTGCATGGTCGAGGACGCCGACGGCAACAAGTACCTCGACTTCATGGCGGGGATCGCGGTCTCCTCCACCGGCTACGGCCACCCCAAGGTGGTGCAGGCGGTCAAGGACGCGGCCGACAAGTTCCTCCACATCTGCGGCTCGGATTTCTACTTCGAGGGGATGGCGGCGCTGGCGGAGCGACTCGCGAAGATCGCTCCAGGACCCAGCCGGAAGCGGGTCTTTCTCTCCAATTCGGGCACCGAAGCGGTGGAAGGCGCGATCAAACTGGCCCGGTATGCCACCAGGCGAACCGCGATCGTGGCCTTCAAGGGCGCCTTTCACGGCCGCACCACCGGGGCCTTGAGTCTGACCGCCAGCAAGTCCCGCCAGCGGGCCGGGTTCGGGCCGCTGCTGCCCGGGGTGTACCACGTCCCCTACGGCTACTGCTATCGCTGTGAATTCGGGAAGACCTTCCCCTCGTGCCAGCTGCACTGTGTCCACGCGATCGAGCAGGACCTCTTCAAGCGCCAGCTCGATCCGGCCGATGTCGCGGCGATCTTCGTCGAGCCGATCATGGGCGAGGGTGGCTATGTCCTCCCGCCCCCCGGCTGGCTCACCGCGCTCCGGGAGCTCTGCACCAGACACGGCATCCTGCTGGTGGCCGACGAAGTGCAAAGCGGCATCGGGCGGACCGGGAAGATGTTCGCGGTGGAGCACGAGGGAGTCGAGCCCGACATTCTGCTCAGCGCCAAGGGGCTGGGCAGCGGGATGCCGATCGGGGCGATCATCTCCCGGGAGGAGATCACCACCTGGCCCAGTGGGGCGCACGGTTCCACCTTCGGCGGCAACCCGGTTTGCTGTGCCGCGGCGCTGGCCACCCTCGACCTGGTGGAGAACGGGCTGATGGCCAACGCCGAGCGAATGGGAACCCGGTTGCGGGCGGGGCTCGACCGGCTGGCGGAGCGGTACCAGGTCATTGGCGACATCCGGGGCCACGGGCTGATGCTCGGGGTCGAGTTCGTGACCGACCGCGCCTCGAAGACCCCGCATCCGGACCTGGTGGATCGCCTGGTCCAGACCGCGTTTACCCAGGGCCTGCTCCTGCTCGGCGCGGGCCCTAACAGCCTCCGGCTGGCGCCGCCGCTGGTGGTGGACGAGTACGACATCGACCTGGTGCTCACCAAGCTCGACGAGCTGCTGGGGTCGTTAACTGGCTGATGGCTCGGCCGGGGGCTGGCGGACCCGCCATCCATGGGATACCGTGAGGCGGCACAAGGAGGCACAACCATGAGCACCCTCAGACTCCCCCTCAGCGGATTGCTGGTTCTTCTCCTGGGTTCGGCCGCCAGCCCGCCTGCCCAGGGCCAGGTCCGGGTCTTCTTCGGCAACCTCCACAGCCACACCTCCTACAGCGATGGCAGCGCCACTCCCGAGGCCGGCTATCGGCACGCCCGGGACGTCGCCCGGCTGGATTTTCTGGCCATCACCGAGCACAACCATCTGGGCCGGATGGCCCAGGAACCGGAGCTGTACGCCGGCCCGAGTTCGATCTCGCTCCGGTCCACCGCCCAGCGGTTTTCGGTGGACGGCCAGTTCCTGGCCCTGTTCGGCCAGGAGTTCTCCAGCATCAGCAGCGGGAACCACGCCAACGTCCTTGAGGTGGGGGCGGTCATCTCCACCGCCGAGGTGCCGAACGGGAGATGGGACCTGCTGCTGCAGAACTGGCTGCCAAGTCACCTCGACTCGCAGAATCAGCCGGCGATCCTGCTGCTCAACCATCCCTCCATCTCGAGCAGTCCCAACGACGTGGAATACGGCCGGGACGACTTCAGCACCGCCGATGCCTGGCGGACCGCCCTCAATGCCCACGCCTCCCTGATCAACATGATCAACGGACCGTCTCACAACGCCAACGGCTCCCCGGGTCGGCCCTCGGAGAGCGAGTTCCGCCGCTACCTGAACCTCGGCTTTCACCTGGCGCCAACTGCCGATCAGGACAACCACCTGGAGAACTGGGGCAGTGCGGCCGACACCCGGACCGGGGTCATCGCCCAGGAGTTCACCCGGGCCTCGCTGCTCGAGGCACTGCGGGAGCGCCGGGTCTACGCCACCGAGGACCGCAACCTCCGGGTGATCGTCCGGGTGGCCGGGCACCTGATGGGTAGCCGGGTGACGGGGGCGGCGGTGCCGACCTCGGGAACGCCGCTCCCGATCGAGGTGGCGTTGAGCGACGACGACGAGCCGTTCGCTTCGTACCGGATCGAGGTGTTCTCGGATGAGATCGGGGGGGAGGAGGCAGAGGTCGTGCTGACGCCGACCCTGACGAACGGGAACTCGCAGGTCACCATCCCCGGCCTGAGCTACGGCGGCGCCGCGCAGTATGTTTTCCTCCGGATCACCCAGGGACACGACGACGAGGATGGGCGGGAGCGGGTGTGGACCGCCCCGGTCTGGTTTGAGCCCAATGCCACGTTGCCGGCCCCGGCCGGTCGGTCGTCGGTGGTTTTGGCGGTGGATCGCCGGGCGGAAGAGGCGACAATCACCAATACCGGAGACGCACCGGTCGATCTTCGGAACTGGATCCTGGTGAGTACCCGGGGCAACCAGCGATTCCAGTTCACCGGCAGCCTGGTGCTGGCCCCGGGCGCTTCGGTAGTGGTCACCTCGGGACCCAACGCCCGGCAGGCGCCGCCGCAATTCGTGCGGTGGACGACGACGAACGTCTGGAACAACGACGAGGATCCGGCCGAACTGTACAACGCCGACGGCCATCTGGTGGCGGAACACCGGTAGCCCCTGAGTCACCTCGCCTAATGTCCTTGCTCCGCGGCCTCGCCACGGCCTGCCTGCTGTTCTCGCTGCCCGCCACCCTGGGGCCACCGCTTGGGGCCCAGCAGCGGGAGCCGGTCCTCAAGCAGATCCAGGTCCCCCACCACTACTACTACCGGGAGATGTACCTCCCGCAGGTCACCAGCGGTCCCTCGGCGGCCAGCTGGAGCCCCGATGGCGCCGAGCTGATCTACAGCATGCAGGGCTCGCTCTGGCGGCAGCGGCCGGGAGATTCGGTCGCGACCCAGGTCACCAGCGGGGATGGGTACGACTACCTGCCCGACTGGTCGCGCACCGGGCGGTGGGTGGTCTACTCCAGTTACCGCGAGGATGCCCTGGAGCTCCGACTGCTCGACCTGACGACCGGCTCCACCCGGCCCCTGGTGGCCAATGGCCAGGTCCACCTCGACGCGAAGTTCTCACCCGATGGCCGCCGGCTGATCTGGGTCTCCACCACCTTCGCCGGGCGCTGGCACGTCTACCTCGCCTCGTTTGACCCGGCCACCGGCGCACTTGGCGAGGCGGAGCGGATTACCGAGGACCGCGACAGTGGCCTCCCGCGGTACTACTACAGCCCGTGGGACCACTACCTGTCTCCCGGCTGGAGTCCCGATGGCCGCGAGCTGATTCTGGTCTCCAATCGCAATCGGATCTGGGGCACCGGCGGGTTCTGGCGGATGGAGGCTCGCGCTGGTGCGCCGATGCGGGAGATCTGGTACGAGGAGACCAGTTGGAAGGCGCGCCCCGACTGGGCCCCCGACGGTCGACGGGTGGTCTACTCCGGCTACCACGGCCGGCAGTGGAACCAGCTCT
>CAYINH010000015.1:0-18302 GCA_964364615.1 uncultured Gemmatimonadaceae bacterium | reverse complement strand
TTTCCGCGTCACCGGTACAGGGTTTGAGACGACGATCAGAGTGCCGTCGAGCCGAAGGGGAGCCCTGGTCTTTGCAGAGATTGCGATGGAACCGGGGGATAACCCGGCCACAGGGAGCTACAACTTCGGGGGGTACCTTGTCATCGCAAACAACGCCGACACCACCATTTACCTCGATGGCATGTTGCTGGGTCTTGCCACCTCACAGGCGTCGGAGATCCCTGGGGCTTCGTGTGCGGAGCGGGTGGCGTGGATCGCGAACCCGAACGGGTTGTGGACGTCCGCCGTGCAGAGGTTCCCTGGTGCCGGGCGGGAGTATCCGATCGGCCCCGGCGAGCGCCGGATGATCGCGACGGACGCAATCGACCATCGTCCCCTCTACTTCCAAGGTTACGACCTGCGGGGTGCCGGATTCGAGTTCCGAGGCAGCTCGGATGTGGACAATCCAAACGTCCCGGATATGGTGAACGTGGGCTTGCGGGGGGATTTCTTCGGCCATGGCCTCTTTTCGGGTGGAGTGATCTCCGAACCGTGGTTTCTCGCGCTTCCCACGGACATGGCGGCCCTGCAACTGGGCACGATGCCGTTCACTACCTCCTCCTTCCAACTGATGCCGGCCGACCGTGTGTTGCATGTCTCGTCGAACCTGACGAAGTACGACTATGCGTTTCCGCTCTGCGGCACCTACGTCCATCCGCGGTTCGACCGAAGTATCGCGATGGTGGTGACCCCCTACGAGTACAGCCACTCCACGCAACGGCTCCGGAGTGGTCCGAATCGGACCGGCCCCTACCAATGGACCCGATCCAGTGACGTGGATCTGGTGAAGGCCCCCAAGACTGCGCCGAGATAGCCCAGCCGTCGTGGCCCTCGCTGCCCGGGCCAGCCTTGCCTGGGTCCTGGTGGGATTCTTGGTGGCGCCAAGCGGCTTTGCCCAGGGCCGGGTCCGGTTGGAGGGACGCGTCACCGACGCCACTTCTGGCGCCCCGCTGGCCCATGGGGTCGTCACCGTCGAAGGAACGCTCGGGATCACCCAGACCGGCCTCGACGGACGCTATCGGCTCGACAGCCTCCCCCCGGGTCCCCAGACCCTGCGAGTGGTCCTGGTGGGCTATGCCCCCCTCCGCAGGGCGGTGACCCTTCCAACCGAAGGGGTGGTGACTCTCGACGTCGCGCTGACGGCGAGCGCGCTTCACCTGCCTGGCATCGTCGTCACCGCCGACCCCATCGGTCGCGCCCGGGGGGAGCTCACCACAGCCTCGGTCATCGAACGGGAGGCGATCAAGAACCAGGCGGCCGCCTCGCTGGCGGGGCTCCTGGAGTTGATCCCTGGAGTGACCCTGTCCCCCCCGGGCCTGGACGGCGTGCAGCAGATCGCCCTCCGGTCGGTACCGACCTCCTCCGGCGGCGGCGCCAGCGGAGTCACCGCCGGTCAACCGAGTGCCGGTGCGCTGGCCGCCTTCGGCACTCAGATCGTCCTCGATGGTGTGCCGGTCTCCAACAACGCGAATTTCCAGACCCTCGGGCCACGGGGCGAATTGGGCTTTTCCAGTTCGGCCGGGGGCGGTGTGGACCTCCGCCGGTTCCCCGCCACAACCATCGAACGAGTGGAGGTGATTCGTGGGATTCCCTCGGCTCGATACGGTGATCTCACCCAGGGCGCGGTGATCGTCGATACCCGGGCCGGCAGGATATCCCCCGAGATCCTGGCCCGGCTCGACGGCCGGACAGTTGAGCTGAGTGGGGTAGCGGGAGGTCCACTGGGCGGGTCCCACCTCCTCAGCGGCACATTCAACATCACACGCACCCTGATCTCCCCAGGTCGCAGCAGCGCCACCGGCTATCGCTTTGCACTCCAGGCCGCCCACCATGCCGAGTGGGGGAGCTGGAGGTTCGACAGCCGAGTCGAGGGCTTCCAGCTGGTCGAAGACAACCCGGAGCGGCCAACCTTCCCCGGGTTCGCCTCCAGAAGCCGTGACGGAAGTCTTCGGCTGTCCGAACGGGCCCGGCTCGATCTCGGCGACCGCGCGCGACTTGAAATCACGGCAGGATTGGAGATTGGTCGCCAGAGCAGTTTTTCGGAGGCCCCCAAGCTCCGCGGTGCCTCACCGTTCACCGATGCTGTCACCGAGGGCCGCCACGTCGGGCGGTTCATCGGCGGCGCCTATTTGGCTCGGGTGGATGTGGATGGCGCGCCCCGCCACCTGTATCTACGGCCCGAATTATCCGGCCAGCGTGATTGGGTCGGTGCCAGCCACGCGTTCCGTGGAGGTGTGGAACTGAGGCGGGAGTGGAACAAGGGGGCAGGGGTGCAGTTTGACATCGAGTTCCCACCGCAGGACCGGTTTGATGGAGTCAACGGGTTCGATCGGCCACGCAACCTGGCCTCGGTGCCGGCGCTGTTGATGAGCTCCATCTACCTCAGCGACCTCGCCACCTGGAGTCTCGGGCCACACAGCTACCTGAGTGTGCAGGGCGGCTTGCGATTCGATGCGCTGCATGAGGGGGGCAGGCCCACGACGTTGCGAGATCGAGTGCTGCAACCCCGACTCACGGTCGAGGTGGGGCCACGCCCCTGGCTGCGGGCCAGACTCGGGGCAGGTCGCCTGGCCAAGGCACCGTCGCTGACCGGCCTCTACCCGGCCCCGCAATTCTATGACCTGGTCAACGTCAACTACTTCCCGGACGAGCCCGCCGAGCGGCTGGCGATCCTCACCACCCGCATTCTCGACCCGACGAATTCTGATCTGGGGTTCATGGTTGCAAACCACTTCGAAGTTGGCATCGACCTGGACCTGCCCGCAACCGATTTCTCCCTGGGCCTGGCCGCGTTCGTCGAGCGGACCCCGCGGGCGATCGGATTCCTGACCGAGCCGTCCTTCCTGATCCGCAACCGCTACGCGCTCGATGACAGTACCCGGGGCACCGGACGCCCACCGGGGATCGTGGAACCGCCGTTCGCGATGGATACCATCCCGGTGCTCCTGGACCGACCCGCTCACACTCTTTCGATCCGGAATCGGGGGCTGGAACTGACCGCCTCGGTCCCGGAGATCCCCCACACCCGAACTCGCATTCTCCTGAACGGCCTGTGGAGCCGGAGCGAGGTGGAGAACGCCAGTGTCCTCTTCAACTCCGAGTTCCGTAATTTCCAGGTATCGGAACAGATCCCGAGGGCTCCCTACTGGGATGGCAGTACCCGGACCGGTGAGCGGCTGTTGCTGACCACCCGACTGATCCACCACCAGCCCAGAATCGGCATCGTGGTGACCGCCACGATCCAGGCGACCCTTCGTCAGATCCGACGCGACGTCGCCGCTACCGATACCCTGTCGTTTGCCGGGTACCTCACCCGGATGGGAATCCTGGTGCCGGTCCCTGTGGCGAATCGGGGCGATGCCCAATACGCCGACCTGCATGTGGGCCTCAAGGGGCAGCGCACCGACGAACAGAGGTCGCCCTCGGATTGGCTCCTCAATCTCCAGGTCAGCAAGACTCTTCCGTTGGGTGGACGGTTCGCCTTCTACGCCTTCAATCTGCTGGACAAAGTCGGCAATTTCGGAGACGCCTTCACGATTGGCCGCCTCTTTCCACCGATGCGGGTCGGAGTAGAAGTCACCATGCCGGTGCCCGCGTGGCGGTGAGGAGGTTACCCGGCCGGCCAGGTGGAGGGCGTCTGATCCCGGCGATCGGCGTTGCTCTGATGATGGTGACCGTGCGCGGAGCCGTCGCCCAGTCGGGGGGGCTGTCGCCCCACTGTGACGCCCCGGCCTGGGCCACGGCCTGGAGCCCCCTGGCTTCCCGGGCCACGCTCGGACGGAGCTTGCCAGGCATCCCGTCGTGCGGCGTCCGCCTGTTATGGGGCCCACCTCGGGTAGGCTCGTTCTGGAGCGGAGGGAATCCCGGTGCGGCGGCGGGTGACATCGAGGACCAGCGCAGCGACTTTGCGACCTCTTGGAGTCGGCAGTCCGGCAGCTTCCGACGCCCCCTCGATCCCGGCGCTTCCTCGCTGCCAGGGCTGGAGGCACGGGGTTGGGGCACGTTTCAGTCGGACGGCGCCTTCGCGGGCCGGGCCCTCATTGACCAGGAGCGCCAGAGTCCGGGCACACCTTCGGACCTGACCGACCCGTTCGGTTCCAGTCCCTATGTCCTCACTGACACCTCCAATGCTGGCCTTCGGCGTACCCGGGTTCTGATCGAGGGGACCGGCGGGTGGCAGCTTGGTGACTGGAGCCTTGGGTTGGCAGCCGGTCATGAGTCCCGGGAGAACCAGACAATCGAATCGGGACTGACCCGCAATGTGAGGAGCAGTATCCCCGGTGTCTCGGTCGGGGCGGCACGCCGGCTGGGTGTCCTGACGGCCGGCCTTCACGCTCGTTGGCGCTGGCGGGCCGAGACGATCGAGCTGGGCGAGGTGGCCGCCCAGGGTCTGGTCTACGATCTCCGGGGATACCAGGAGGTCCCCGCCTCCGAAATCGTTTCCTCGTACTACCGGAGAATGAAGGACCGGGTGTCGGCCTGGGGAGGCGACCTCGGCTTCCGGCAGGGGCTCACCCGGGCGGCCCTCACCGTCGAGACCACCCGGCTCGACCTGGAGCAGTGGCGGGCCGAGCTGAACGACCCCCCGAAGGACCGCTGGCGCACCACCGGCTGGCGGGCAACTGCGGCGTTCCGCCGTGGTTTCCCTGACCGGTGGCTGTTTCACGCTGAGGCTGGCTACGAGCGGTTGACGGGAAGGGCCGAAGACTCCACCGGGGTTGCCTTCACAGCTATCGAGCACGCACTGGAGGCGAGCGTGTCTCTCTGGCTCCAGCCCGGGGCGCTCCACGGATGGATCGGAACGGTGGTCCTCGGGCTGCAGCATCAGCGGTGGGTACGCCATGACGCGGTGGCTTCGCTGTCGAGTGACATCCTGGCCGCGGCGCCCTGGTTCGAGATCGAGCTGGGCCGGCACCTGGGCCCAGTGCTTCTGGGTGGTGGCGTGAGCGGTCTGGCCTATCGGCCGACGAGTATCATCCCCGCGTCGGATCGAGGGCCTACCTATACCCGGTTGATCGCGCCCGAACTGGGACTCTACTCAGCTCACGCGGGTACGGTCGCCGGGGTCCTGTTTGCGCAATGGCGGGCCTCGTCCCGCACGACCGCTTGGGGCTCAGTGCGGCTTGAGCACCTCGTTCCTCAGGGTGTCGAGGTCGGACGGTCGGACATTCCCTCGGGCAGCCGAACGGCAGGAGGGTTTAGGATGGGGGTCACGCTGGTTCCCTGAATCGCGCCCGGACGTGGGGTGGGTCGATTGGGATGTCGGTTAGCGAGGGAGATCGGGAAGAGTTGCGGCACCGAGCGGGTCCAGGAGCCCGGGAAGATCGGGGCCAGGGCGGCCGCGCCAAGGGGGGCAGTCGAACCATACGCCGCCGGTGGCCGATTTGGGCGATTACTGTCTGACCGCGAGCTTCTAGAACCGGGGATTGCTCCGGAGGATATTCGCGGGCTTGATGTCCCGATGGGCGCGCGCGCTTCCTATCGGAGATTGGCGAGCGGCGCCGGCGTCCGATTGACGACGCTGGCCTTCACGAAGCCAGCCATGAGCAGCTGACCCTCGGGCATCAGGAAATACGAGCGGGCGCCACCCGCTGCGATGCCGAGAACACCCTTCAGCATTGGGGTAACGACACTCTTTGCGAATTCTCTATGGCCGCCGCCAAGTTCGGCGAAACGATTGCCGCCCCAGGAGCGCACGGTCCCATCTTTGAGTAGGGCCACAGCGTGATCGGTGGTCACGCTGAGTTGAACGACCCCGCCGACGCCGGGAACGAGCTGTGGCACCGTCACCCGTTTCGCCTCCGGACTGCCGTCGCCGAAGATGCCGCCGTTGTTGCCGCCCCAGACCCGCACCGTACCGTCCTCGAGCAAAGCCATGCCGAAGTAGAGGCCGCCGCCGACGGAGCGGACGCGGGAAAGGCCCGCGATCGGCGAGGGCGTTGCAACCCACGGTTCCCCTTCGGTCCCGATCTGCCAGTGCTCGTTCGAGCCCCAGCCTCTCACGGTGCCATCTTCCATCACGGCGAACGCGATGTCGCTTCCGGCGCCGATGGACTTGACCCCGGTGAGGCCTTCGATCGTCTCCGGGTAGGGGACCAGATACTCCCTCAGGCCGATCGCGGTGCCCCTGCCGTCGCCGAGGACCCCGGCTGTGCTCGAACCCCAGGCCATGACGGTGCCGTCCTCGAGCAGTGCGAGGCCGAACAGCCGGCCGGCCGCGACCTGGCGAACGCCCCTGAGGCCGGGAATTCTGGTCGGGGTCAGGGTCTTCTCGATCGGGGTACCGGGCCGGGGCCTCACACCCGGCTTGCCGAGGCCGAGTTGGCCGGCCTTCGACTCACCCCAGGACATGACGGTGCCGTCCGCCATGAGGAGCAGGGTGAAATGCTCCGCGGCCGCCGCATCCACGGCGGGACCGACGCCCGAGAGGACCGCAGCCGGGAACTGGACGTTGACTGGGTCGGTGGTCCCCCGGCCCAGTTGGCCCCGGTCGTTTTCCCCCCAGGTCATGACGCGTCCATCCGGCAGCACAGCCACTCCGTGTGACAGGTTGGCAGAGATCTTCGCCACCGCTTGTCCTGCGGAGGGGTTCGCCGTCGCGAGAGCCAGTAGAACGAAAGCCCCAAGTTTCCGGGTTCCCTGTGGTACGGACTTGCCTCGGGTCTCGATCTTCTGTGGTCTGGTCATGGGAGCCGCCCTGATTCCTGATTGTAAACACGCCGCTCGTTCGTAGCAATTGAGCAACCCACCGAGCCGAGTCCGACGACAAATCCGGGAGGGATAGGGATTTCCTTCCACCCCGCCGCCTATGGCCCGGTGTCCAGGGACCTGTGCCGTCGCGAATCGGGGCGCCAGTTGGCGAAGCCGAGCGGGTGCCGGGCGAGATGTAGTAGGGTACCGCCAACAGGGTTTCCAGGACATCGATCGCCCGCTCCGGCTTGCCAGCCAGGGTGTAGATCCGGGCCAGCTGGTGGGTCGGCGGCCAGGTAGTGCCGGGGCAGGCAGCCATGGTTGAGGAAGCAACTCAAGTCGAAGTGCTCGCCAACCTCCACCGACACCAGCCCAAACAGTTCGTGACGCACCGCTCGGCCGCCGAGCAGTTTGGCATGACCCCGCCGGACTTTGCGGGCGCTGGACCCGCAGAGCCCGAAGACCAGGCCACGGTTCTCGATCAGCCAGTGGACCTCGTCGAGCAGGGCCGGGACCTTCTGGATCTCGTCAATGAGCAGCAACGAGCCGCGCGGGGCATCGCGAAGCTCATCGCGCAGGAGGCCGGGCTGCCGGGTGTACCGGGCAAACTCCTCGCTGCGCAGCAGGTCCCGGATCGGGGCGTCCGGGTAGCTGGCCTTGAGCAGGCTGCTCTTGCCGGCCTGTCTGGGGCCCCAGAGGAAGAAGCTCTCGGCAGGCTGGGTGGTGGGGTGAGGGATCTGAAAGTCAATTGACGCAATATGTACTAGTAGCTATAGTTGCCCGTATAGACCTTCGGGAGGCACCAGATGGGCAGAAAGTTCGGGGTGGTCAGGGAGGGAGCTGCGGAAGCCGGGGATGGGCTGTCGCTGGCCGGGCTGCGTCAGGCGCGGCAGCTCTCCCAGGAGGCGCTGGCAGAGCGGTTGGGCGCTCGGCAGGCGTCGGTCTCGAAGCTCGAGCGGCGGACGGACCTGCACCTCAGCACCTTGCGAGCCTACGTGGAAGCGCTCGGCGGGAGGCTCGAACTCATCGCACAGTTTCCTGATGGTGACGTGCCGATCGGGTCGTTCGGGGAATCCACCTCCCACCAGTATCCCGTCACCGGCAAGGGCCAGGAGCCGATGATGCTGCACCAGCGGCCGGCACCGGCAGTTCCGCCCCGCCGCGTCCGCAGCGCAGGCGCAGTAGCCGGTGGTCGGTGTCCGGCATCGTTGGATGAACTTCGCGCGTTGCGGCGCCCGATCCTGGAGATCGCCGCGCGGCACGGGGCCTCGAACCTCCGGGTGTTCGGTTCGGCGGGCCGGGGTGGGATGCGAGCGGACAGCGATGTGGACCTGCTCATCACGGCCGGCAAGAATGTTGGGCCGTGGTTTCCCGGCGGGCTCGCCGCCGAGCTCGGCGAGCTGCTCGGCCGCCGCGTGGACATCGTCACCGAGCAGGCGCTCGCGCCTGAACTCCGCGAGCGGGTGCTGCAGGAGGCGGTGCCGTTGTGAAGGATGACCGGGTGCACCTGCAGCACATCCTCGAGGCGATCCGGCGCATCGACAGCCACGTTGCGGCTGGTCGTGCCAGGTTCATGGACTCCGATCTGCTGCAGGACGCGGTGCTCAGAAACCTCCAGACGATGGCCGAAGCGACCACGCGGCTCTCACCGGCGGTGACGCTGACAGAACCGGGCATCGATTGGCGGGCTCTCGCCGGCTTTCGCAACATCCTGGTCCACAACTATCTCGGCATCGACCTGGACCAGACCTGGGTCATCACCCAGCGCGAAGTCCCGGTATTGCGGGATGCCGCCAAGCGGCGGCTTGCGGCGTTGGAGGGGTAGGGGGATTCCAATTGCGGTGGTGAGCGCCCGACAAGCGGCTACCCGATCGGCTTCAGCGCCGTCATCATCACCGCCTTGACCCCGTACGCCTCGGCTTCGTTCTGGGTCGAAGCCTGGCGAAACCGGAAGCGGGGCACCACCGCGCTCCTCACCTTGGCAAAACCCGACTCCTCCAGCAGCCTGAACATCTCTCCCTCCGGGAGAGCGCCTCCGATTCAGCTGGCCCAGAGTTTGGGATCGTTGACGATCGATTGGCTGAGCTGCTTGGCACTCACGATGTCGGTAATCGACATGCGCCCGCCGGGCCGCAGCACCCGGAACATCTCCTCAATCACCTTCCGCTTCCGGAAGGAGAGGTTGATGACCCCATTGGAAATGATCACATCGACCGAGGCGTCGGGGATCGGGATCTCCTCCATCCGCCCCTCGTGACATTCCATGGTAGTGCCGGTGGCCGCGGCATGGGCTTGCGCCTTGAGACACATCGAGGGATTGAGATCCACCCCGATCACCTTGCCCGTCGGCCCCACTTCCCACGAGGCGATGATCGCGTCGAGGCCCGCCCCGCTCCCGAGATCGAGCACGGTTTCCCCGAGCTTGAGGTGGCTCCGCTCGTGCGGGTTCCCCACCCCGGCAAAGGAGGCGACGGCGCCCTCGGGAGCGCGGTCCAGGGCTTCCGCCGGATAGCCGAACAGCTCCGCAGCCTCTCGACCATGATAGAAGTGGAATTCAGCCGTCGGGTCCTCGGCGATCTCCTGGTACATCCGGATGATCTCGTCCTTCAGCACCCCTTCGAGGGAAGCTTGCGCCTCGATCACATCAGTCACATCGACCTCCCTGATTGGTTTCTTCCCCATTGTGCACCGGGGTTCCCTGGTTGGCCACTCCCCTGTTCGGTGTGCAGGACACCGGCAGGTCCACCTCCCCGTCGAACGGCTACCAGTCGGTTTCCCGGTAGTCCTTGAGGAACTTGCCCCAGATATGCTCGCCGGTGTTGAACCCGGCGACGATCGGATCCACGATCCGCGCGGCCCCGTCCACGATGTCCAGCGGAGGATGAAACCGCTGCTCGATGACCTTCCGCGCCGCCAGCGCCGCCGGATCCTCATCGGTGACCCACCCGGTGTCCACGCTGTTCATGTGGATCCCGTCGTTGTGGAAATCGGCCGCCGCGGTGCGGGTCATCATGTTGAGCGCGGCCTTGGCCATGTTGGTGTGCGGGTGCCGAGTGGTCTTGAAGGTCCGGTAGAACTGACCTTCCACCGCGGAGACGTTGACGATGTGCTTGTCCCGTTCCGGGGTCCGGAGCATCAGCGGCTTGAGCCGGGCGTTGAGGATGAACGGGGCGATCGCATTGACCAGCTGGACCTCGAGCAGCTCGACGGTCGGCACGTCCGCCAGCAGCATCCGCCAGGAGTTCTTTTCCCGGAGGTCGACCTGCTGCCGGTCCTGATCGAGCTGGCCCACCGGGAACAGGTCGCGCCGGGCCTCCAGCTCCTCCGGCAGCAGGGGGACCTGCGAGAGCTCGGCGGCGTGAGCCAGCCCGGCCGCCAGGGCCGGCGCGGCCAGCCCGTTGGAACCGCCCGCCTCCGGCAGCATGTGGTAGCCCCGGAGCCCCTCGTAGCGGCCCACCAGGCGTCGGACCTGCTCCGGCATCCGATGGAGCGACGCTCGCTCGCCCTCCATCATGTGGTGGTAGAAGTCGGGCGGCCGTCGCACCGTCTGGCAGGCGTTGTTGATGAGGAAGTCCAGCCGGTCATGCGTCGCCAGCAGTTCGGCGCAGAAGGCCTCGACACTGGGGGTGTGGCGCAGGTCGAGCCCGAAGATCTCCAGCCGGCCGGTCCAGGACCCGAAGTCGGGCTCGGCGGCGTATCGGGTCGCCGCATCCCGGGGGAACCGGGTGACGACGATCAGATGGGCGCCCGAGCGGAGCAGCTTGATCCCGGTCTGGTAGCCGATCTTGACCCGCCCACCGGTCAGCAGGGCCACCCGGCCCCGGAGGTCGGCCAGTTCGGTCCGCTTGGCGAGATTGAACTCGGCGCAGGTCGGACAGAGCTGGTCGTAGAAATGGTGGATCTCGCTGTAGTCACCCTTGCAGACGTAGCAGTGCCGGGCGTCGAACTCGGCCGGAATCTCCGGCTCCCCGGTCACATCCTCAGTGGTGAACTCCGAGGGCGGGAAGCAGTTCGGGGTGTTGAAGGTCGGCTTCCGCCGGAGCGAACGGATCCCGGTCCGGTGGAGCCTGTCCTCCTCCCGGCCCACCCGCTCGGCCTTCTGGCGCCGGTGGAACGCCTGGACCAGCTGCCGACGGGCCAGGGTGTCCGGACAGTAGACCTTGCCCGCCAGATCCCTCAGGGCGCGCCGCTCCGGCTCGGAGAGCTGAGACAGGAGACCGCGGTCCTCCACGATGGCCGCCAGCACCCGGGTGACTTCTGCGATCTGGTCGGAAAACGACAGACCGGGCTCGCGGCCCGGCAGGGGATTCACTAGACTGGACATGGCTGGAATCTAATTCGGTGGAGCACCGACCGAGCATTACGGTTCCTGCGGTGGACCCACCACCCGGAGCCGGTCCGCCACCCGTTCCCGAATCAGCGCCAGAAACGGCGCCAGTTCCGCTTCGAGCTGCTCCACAGTGATTCGGGGCTGGGTGCCGTCCTTCGACAGGATCCGCCATAGCGCTTGGGGGGCTCAGAAATCGTACTCTCCGAACACCAGCACTGGAGTGCCGTAGGCCAGGACGGTCTGGCCATCCTCCGAGACTCGCCACTGTTCCGCCCAGCCGTACAGCCACTCGGCGTCGGGTGCCAGCATCCGGACACAGGCATGACTCGCCGGATACCCGGGAAGGTCATACTGGTGAAAGGAGATCCCGCGGCTACTGTGGAAATTGAAGTACCACTTCAGGACCCAGGTCCCGTCCTCGGTACTGATAGTCTCCCTGGATTTCCAGTTGGTGAAGAAAAGACCGGCCGGCGTGGGACTCTCGGCCCGTCCGGTACTGGTCGGTCCCCAGTAGACCAGGGTCCCGAACCGGTATGCCCCGAACGCCTGGATCTGTTTGGAGACGGCCAGGAAATACGGGACCGAGTCCAGAGCCGACAGAGAGACCGGGAGCGGGGCATGCTCGAGCTCCGGCCGGAAGACGGTCGGCACCAGCAGGCTGTCGCCGAGGCGGACATGCGCCTGGTCGAGTCGATTGAGCTTGAGCACAATCGACATCCGTTCGGTTCCAAGCTCCGTGGCCCACCTGAGAAACCCCTCCGGAGACTCGATCGGCACCCGCTGGAAAGCCGGCGGCGGGGGCGGGGCCGGTGCCTCGGGGGGCGGTGGTGGGGGCGGGGGTGGCGCCTTCGGGGGCGCGGGGGTGGGGGGGGGGGCCCGCCCGGGGGGGGGGGGGGGGGGGCAGCCGGGGATTCCGGCCAGCAGCAGCAGACCGACCAGGGCGCGGCGCATCAGGATGGAGGGCTCAGCGGATCCGGCTCAACAGGGTGTCGTGGTGACCGGCCAGGAACCTCCGGAGATACGATCCAATCTGGTTCCGGTTCTGGAACCCGGCGGCCAGCGCCGCCTGCTCCTCCCGCTCCGCGGTGATCGTCACCGGCTCGGCGTAATGCTGGAGATCCCGGTAGTACCCGATGGTGTAGGCGTCCCACTCGGCGCCACTCACTCGCCGAAAGATCAGGTTGGTGGGGCGACCGATACCGGTCAGGTAGACGTTTTCCATCGCCCGCTGGCGGAGCAGCGAATCCCGTTGGCCCGCCAGGGCCAGGAACACCTCGATGTGGTAGAACCCGGCATCCTGATTTCGGGCTTCGAACGTCTCCAGCGGAGGTCCGGCGACAAACAGCTCCTGCTGCCAGGCCACCAGCGGTTCCACCTCGCGCCGGAAGGCCGTGCTGGAAAAACCGGTGCGCGCCTCGGCGGCCTGCCATCGGGCCGCGTGGTCGGGTCCGTACCATGCTGCCAGGGTTCCCACCGGCTGCACGATCAGCAGATCCCAGTGGTCGCCCTGGCTGTGGCGGGCCAGCAGGGGGGGCGGGTCGCCCGCCGCGGCCAGGGTGGGAAGGGTGCGCTTGACCGCCTCGATCAGTTCCAGCAGCAGGCCCGGCGCCGCACGGAGGAACACGGTGCGGTAGACATAGTCACCCGACTCCTGGGCGCCGAGCCTGGTGGTCAGGCCCAACGCAAGGACGAACAGAAACAGCAGGCGGCGGCTCATGCCGGCTCCGTGACCACGGCGGTTCCGTAGCACAGCACTTCGGTGACCCCGTTCATGACTTCGTTGGCATCGTAGCGAATCCCGATCACCCCGTTTCCACCGTGCTGTTCCGCGTGCTGGAGCATCAACTCGAACGCTTCGGAACGAGCCCTACTGCACAGCTCGGTGAACATCGAGATGTTGCCGCCCCGAAGGGTCTGCAGGCTGGCCCCGATGAACCCGAAGATCGAGCGGGAGCGCACGGTGATCCCCATGACAACTCCCAACGTTTCGACGATCTGATGTCCCTCGATCTCGAACGTGGTGGAGGTCAATTCGTGCCGGATACGGCTGGTTGCGACATCGTGTCTTGCCATCCGTGCCTCCCGTACTACCGCACGATGGCGGCGTAGGTCATGGTGGTGAACCGATCGCCCAGGGCGGGCACTGCGGGATTGTACTGGTTGGTGTAGAGCAACGCCACCAGGTGCTCTGCCGGATCGGCCCAGTAGGTGGTGTTGAACGCCCCGCCCCAGCTGAAGGACCCGACGGTCTTGGGAGACCGGTAGTCGTTGGCCGGTGTTTCCAGCCCGAACCCCAGGCCATGCTCAACCGGCAGGGTCGGAATCTGCTCGGCCATCATCAGCTCAACGGTCTTGGAGCTGAGCAGCCGGACTCCGTTCAACTCCCCCTTGTTCAGGAAGAACTGAAGGAACCGGGCGTAGTCTTCGATCGAACCCGACAGGCCGGCCCCGCCGGAGAAGTAGCTTCCGGAGCGCGCGGGGTAGTCGGGATCGACACCATCGAACACCGTCCCCATGACCGGCTCCACGGTGCCATTCTTGCCGTCATGCAGGGTGACGAGCCGAGCGGCCTTTTCCGGCGGCAGGTAGAACCAGCTGTCGTCCATCCCCAGCGGGTCGAAGATCCGGGTGCGGAGGAACCGGTCGAACGGCGTCCCCGAGATCACCTCGACGAAATAGCCCAGCACGTCGAGGCTCAGACTGTAGGTGAACTCCTGGCCCGGCTTCGCCTTGAGCGGAAGCCTGGCCAGGATCTTCATCTTCTCGCCGATCGTCGCTCCGTTGGTGCCGATCCCGCTCGGCACCCCGGCCTTGGCGTAGATCGCCCGGAGCTGCTCGCTCCCGATCCCGGGGTAGTCGAGTCCTGAGGTGTGGGTCAGCAGCTGCCTGATGGTGATCTCCCGGCCCGCCGGCTCTGCGGTGTAGCTGCTGTCTTTGGGGTTGAACGAAGTGAGCACGCTCGGCTTCGCGAACTCCGGGATGTAGCGCGAAATCGGGTCGTCGAGTCCGAACCGGCCCTCTTCCCAGAGCATCATCACCGCCAGGGAGGTGATCGCCTTGGACTGGGACGCGATCCGGAAGATGTCGTCCTTTTGGAGCGGGACCCGAGTACCAACATCGCGGAACCCGTACGCGGTATGCTTGACGACCGAGCCCTCGCGGAGGATCAGCACCACCGCGCCGGGTATCTTCTGCTGGGTGACGAGCTCGTTGAGCAGCGAATCGATTCGGGCGAGACGGTCCGAGGAGAACCCCAGCATCTCCGGGGTTGCGGTCAGCGGCTGGGTGGCCTCCTGTCCCACGGCCACGGTCGGGATGGCCAGCGCGAGCACCAGCAGCGGGATTCTCATCGGGGCTCCGGTCAGTTCGATGGGCTTTGGGGGCGGCTCGACGGCGGTACCACCCCTCTGATCCGGAGGTAGGTAATCAGGTTCCCGTAGTGTTCCCCGTTGTGGATGGCGTTGAGTACCAGGGCGCCGAACCGGGTGTTGCTCTGGCCGAAGACCTCGGTCGGAGCCTGCAGGGCCTGGTCCGTCTGGGCGTAGGCCTTGGCGCAGTAGGTGGTCGACGCCTTGAGGGCCGCGACCAGGGCGGCCTTGGTCTTGGCGCTGCGCTCGACCGCGTCCTCGTCCGGGGCGGGATCGCCGAGGGCCGCGGCGCAGATCAGGTACTGGGCGCCAGCCACATGACCGACCATCTCGCCGATGCTGCGAACTGTCTCGACGGGCTTCCAGGCATAGTCTGCCTCTGACGTCTCCTCGGCGACCTGGGTGAGGTACCCGGTGAGCTGCTTCCATTGCGCCTCGACCGTGGCGATGGAACTCCGGTCGGCCGATTGGGCGTGGGCGGGGACGACGGCGATGAGCCCGAGGCTCAGGATGGCGAGCGAAAAACAGCGGGGCATGGGACCTGCCTTGCCAGTGGGGAAGCTGTGAATCTAACCCCCAGCGGCTCCCCCTTCGGCGACCCGGCGCCGAATCTCCTCGAGGATCTCCCGGATGTAGGCCATGCTGCCGGGATCCGGGGGCTCACCCTGAAACCGCCAGAGGCGCTGTTCGAGGTACAGCCGGGTTCGGAGATCGTCCACCGAAGGGGTGCGGCTGATCGATGGGACCTTGACGAGGTTGGAGCCCACCCCGTCCGGGATCAGGCCGTCATAGGTCAGAGCGAAGGTGGCGACGACGAACCAGTCGGCCTCCGACGTCGGGATGTCGGCCAGCTTGAGGTTTCGGGTCGGGATCGGTTCGATTGCCACTTCCTGTCCTCCGGTGGGAGTCGCGCCAGCCTCTGGCCACCCGGAGTCAAGACTGGCTCCGGCAGACCGAGAAAGCCACTCGACAACATTGTACAATCCTCGTCATCCCAGCGTCACCAGGCCCACTGGTTCGGATAATCACTTGTGACACAGTGGTTTGGGTGTCCACAAGCCGGTTCGATCGCGCGACCGGTGGCTGGCCAGATCTTCCCCGCCAGCCGTCTTGCAACGATTCCGGGCCGGGGCCCGTCTCATGCTCTTTCGCCCATAGACGGAGTCGTTTCATGACTGCAACGTTTTCAGCCGCTCTCGCGACCCTGGGAATGTCGCGGCAGCATGGCCTTGCGCAATGCCGTGCCCGGGTCTGGGCTCACCGCCCGGGGTTGCGGGTCGAGAAACATCACCGTAAGCTGATAAATACCATTTCCGGACAGGTCCCATGACGTCCATCCCCCTCTCCGCCCCGCCCTCCCGCCTCTGGACTGTGGCCCAGGGAACCGGGGTGGTGCTCACCCTGGTCCTGGTTTCCGCCCTGGTGCTGGTCCCGGCGGTGGCCCTCGGGGTGTTGTGGGACATGGTGATCCCCCTCCTGCCCGCGGTGTTCCTGATCAACCCGATGCTCTGGCGGAACGTCTGCCCCCTGGCCACCCTGAACCAGGTGGGCGGTACTCGGGCCGAGCGGAAGCTCAAGGGTGGGGCGCTGGACGGGGGCTGGGCCGTGGGGGTCATCCTGCTGGTCCTCATGGTGCCGGCCCGGCGCTTTCTGTTCAACGAGCAGGGTGCCGTGCTGGCCGGAACCATCGGGGCCGTCGCACTGCTCGCGCTGGGGGCCGGGGTGGTCTTCTCCCGTCGCGCCGGGTTCTGCAACTCGATCTGCCCGGTGCTGCCGGTCGAGAAGCTGTACGGTCAGTACCCCCTGATTACGGTGCCGAGCGCCGTCTGCCCCGATTGCAACGGTTGCGCCGCCCGGGGGTGCGTGGATCTGACCGGTGGGCGGAGCATGGAACAGAGTGTGGGGAGAGGCCACGAGGGCTGGAGGTGGTTGCTGACCCCGATGGGGGGCTTTGCCGCGTTGTTCCCCGGATTCGTCATCGGGTACTTCACCACCGTCAACGGGAGCCCGGGTACCGCCGCGGCGGTCTACGGCCACGTCGCCCTCTGGATGATCGGCAGCGGTGCCTTTGTCGCGGTCCTGGTGCTGGCGTTTCGGCTCTCCACGGCGGTGGCCCTGCCGCTGCTGGGTATCCTCGCCCTGGGACTCTACTACTGGTATGTGGCACCGGGGTTGGCTGAGGCCTACGGCTTCCCCGAGCTCGGGCCGGCCGTGGTGCGCGGGACAGCCTTCCTGCTGATCACCACCTGGCTTATTCGGGCCGTGCCTCAACTGCGCGCGACCGCGGCGGCCTGAGCCCCCTGGTGGTGCCAAGGGTTGGGAATCCCGCCGCCCTTCTCTAGACTTCCCCTTCCACATGGACCATCCCTGCCCCCCCGTGCTGGGGGGGCGATTCTGTCTCGCGAGGAGTCCCCCCCATGATTCCGATCCCCCGCCCCATTGCAGCCCTCGCCGCCCTCGGCCTCGCGGTCGGGGTGCCCACCCCGCTCGCCTGCCAGGGCGTGGCGCAGGCCTCGCTCCAGCATCGCTACCAGGTCACCACGGTGGTGGAGGGACTGGTCAATCCCTGGTCCATGGCTTTCCTGCCTGGTGGCGACCTGCTGGTGACCGAGCGGCCGGGCCGGCTGCGGATCGTCAGGAACGGGAAGCTATTGCCCGATCCAGTGCCGGGTGTCCCGGTGGTCTTTGCCCGGGGACAGGGTGGACTGCTCGACATCGCCCTGCACCCGAACTTTGCGACCAACCATCTCATCTACCTGAGCTATGCCAAGCCGACCATGGACAGCGGTGGCTCGACCACGGCCGTGGCCCGGGCCCGGTTCGAAAACGACCGTCTGACCGACCTGACGGACATCTTCGTCGCCGAGACCAGGCGTCGAGGGCACTACGGCTCCCGGTTGGCCTTCGATCGCGCCGGGTTCCTGTACGTCACCGTAGGGGACCGGCAGGCGCCGCCGTCGGGCAATCTGGAAGCCCATCCCGCTCAGGATATCTCCAACCACCATGGCACCATCAACCGGCTGCACGACGATGGCCGGGTCCCGGCCGACAATCCCTTTGTGGACCGGGCCGGGGCCCGGCCGGAGATCTGGAGCTACGGGCACCGGAATCTGCAGGGCCTGATGATCCACCCCGAGACGGGGGAACTCTGGGCCACCGAGCACGGGCCCCAGGGTGGCGATGAACTGAACCTGATTCAGAAGGGGCACAACTACGGCTGGCCGGTAGTCGGATACGGCGTCAACTACGGCGCCGGCGCGCCGATCCATGCGACCACCAGCCGGGAGGGGATGGACCAGCCGGTCCACTTCTGGGTGCCTTCCATCGCGACGACCGCGGTGATGGTGTACACCGGCGACCGGTTTCCGGGGTGGAGGGGCAGCATCTTCGTGGGTGGCATGGCCGGCCAGCAGCTGGCCCGGCTCACGCTCGATGGCCACCAGGTGGTCAATGAGGAGACGCTGGTCCGGGGTCGCGGCCGGATCCGGGACGTGAAGCAGGGCCCCGACGGGTTCATCTACCTGGCCATCGACGGGACCGTGCCGACGCCGATACTCCGCCTGGAGCCGGTCGGCCGCTGAACCACCCTTGAGCGAGCTGCTGCAGCTCGGTCTCAGCGGGCTGGCCGTTGGCTGCATCTATGGGCTGGTGGCCCTCGGCTTCGCGCTGATCTACAAGGCCACCGAGGTGGTCAATTTCGCCCAGGGTGACCTGATGATGCTGGGCGCCTTCGTCGCCTGGGCGCTGGTGACCGGGCAGGGGATGAGCCCCTGGGTCGGTCCGATCCTGGCCATGCTGATCCTGGCCGTCTTCGGTTACGGCCTCGATCGATTCGTGATGCGGCGGAACATCGGGCAACCCCAGTTTGCTATGGT
>CAYINH010000014.1:0-18798 GCA_964364615.1 uncultured Gemmatimonadaceae bacterium | reverse complement strand
CCTGCGGGGTGACCCGCCCGCTGTGGGGGGAAAACAGCGTGGTGTTGGCCTGGTTGGCCGGGGCCTCCTGCTGGGAGGCCCGGGCCTGGGCGACCTGGCTCTCGTTCGAGCTGTAGTTCGCCACCGACACGTCGTAGGTCTGCTTGGCCTGCTCGACCGCCTCGACCGAGATCAGATTCTCGTTGGTCTTCCGGAGTTCCAGGGCCCGGTCATAGGAGCGCTTGGCCTGGTCGCGGTTGGTGCGGCCCTGCGTCAGGTTTGCCTCGCTGGTCCGGAGAAACGCCTCGGCCCGCGCCACCACCGACTGGTACTGCGCCTGGTCGATCTGGATCAGCAGCTGACCCTTCTCCACCAGGTCACCCTCCCGGACATAGATCTTGATGATCCGGCCGGTGATATCGGCGCTGACGTCCACCTTGGTCTGCGCCTCGATCTTGCCGCTGGCGGTGACGATCGAAGTGAGATCGCGGGTGGCAATGGCCTCCAGCCGAACCTCGGTGGCGCGGCCCCCCTTCCGAGCGGCGGACAGGGCAGTGATGCCCCCGACCACAACCACCAGCAGGACGATGAACAGGCCAACCTTCGTTCGACGGGACATGAGGGCTCTCTCGTTAGCGAAGTGGACGTCCGACCGCGAACTCGAGCGCGGCGATGGACTTGTGGTACCCGTAGATGGCGTTGACGTAGCTCGCCTCGGCCTGGGTCACGTTGTTCTGGGCATCGGTGACGTCGAGGGCGCTTCCGCTGCCCAGCCGGAACCGCTCCTGCGCCAGAGTCAGCTGCTCACGGGCGGCGAGCCGGTTGGCCGCCTCCACCCCGATCGCCTGGTAGGTGGCGGTCAGCGCCAGATAGCGGCCCTCTACCTCGGCCCGGACCTGGAGTTCGCTGGCCCGGACAAACTCCTCGGCATCGGCCTGCGCCGCGTTGGCGCGCGAGACCTGCAGATTCCGGCTGAACCCGACGAAGATCGGGAGCGAAATCGAGACCGAGGCGCGGAACGGCTGGGCGGCGAAGCCGAAGGGCCAGCTGCTGTTCTGGGAGATGATGTCGTTGGAGATCTCCGGCAGCAACACCTCGCCGGTCGGGTCCAGACCACTGAAGTTCTTGCAGTCGGCGACCTTCCCCATGTTGGGATAGCCCGGGATCCCTCCGCCGGGGAGGGCCCCGATCAGATCGTTCTGGAAGGTGCACTGCGACCGGTTCTGGACCGCCCGGCGGGTGGCCTGGTCCATCAACAGGCCGGTGTTGGTAAAGTCCTGGGTGAACCCGCTCCACCCGGCCGACAGATTGAGGGCAGGGAGATAATCGGACTTGGCAGCCCGGACCTGGTACCCCGCCGCCGACTCCCGGGCCCGGAAGGCCTTCAGGGTGGGATTCTCGTGTTCCGCCATCTGGATCAGGTTCCCGAGATCGAAACTCGGTGCGGTGACCGGGAAACTGTCGCTCAGCACGATCGTGTTGACCGGCACCGGCAGTGGCACGCCCATCCGGCGGTAGAGTTCGAGGATGGCCTCCTGCTCCGACTGCCGGGCCCGCAGGAATTCGACTTCCGACCGGCCCCGGGTGACCTGCGCCTGCCGGACATCCAGCAGGGTGGCCTGCCCCAACTGCTGCCGGGCCCGGGCCAGGGCCAGGAACTCATCGTTGCGGAGCACCTGCTGGCGGGCCACTTCCGTCGTGGCCGCGGCCTGCAGGGTGGTCAGATACTGGAGGGTCATGTCGTTGTTGAGGGACATCCCGGAAGCGCTGATGTCCTCGGTGACCGCCCGCTCATTGGCCTTCTCGGTCGCCGGGCCGGTCAGGGTCCGCCCACTCAGGCTCATCCCGAGCGAGAGATTGTAGCTGGACGTGAGGGCGGGGGAGGTCTGGGAGAAGGTTGCCCCGCCGAACGTGGACGCTCCCGACCCGGTATAGCCGAGGGTGCCGTTGGTCCGGAACTCGGGGACCAGGGCGCCATAGGCGTTCTTGACGGCCCACCGAGCCGGGTCAGCCGCGTTCTGCGCCCTCCGGAACGTCGGGTTGCTGACTCGGGCCTGGGAGAGCGCCTCCGCCAGGCCCAACTGCGCCCGCGGCGCTGGGCGCGTCAGATCCACCCGGATGGAGTCCTGCGCCAGCGCCGCTTCCGGCGCCAGGAACAGCAGCAAAGCCAGAGCGCGAAGCTTCATGTGATGCGCATCCCGTGCTGAAGTGAACGATCGAGGACCCGGGCGTCATAACGGAACGCCCTCCCCGAAAGTTTCACCTTGCGACGTGACCGCGCAAGTCCAAGCCCAGCAATATCTTTATGGCTCAGGAACCCTGAGGTTGGTCAGGGGTGTCCACCATACGGGCAGGCGAGAAGCACCTGGCCACCAGCCGCTCCAGAATGAAGGCGTACAGCCGCCTCCCCCGCTCGGCGTCCCCCTGGTGTTCCCCGGAGTACCCGGGGGCCACCAGCTCCGGGTGGAGGAAGAGCATGAGGGAGGTATCGAGCTGGCCACCATGGACTGGTCCGTCCCCGGTCGTGAGACTGCTGAAGTCGAATCCGAAGATGTCGAGTGATCGGACCGACCCGATGGTCCTGATCGTGCTGAGCGCCTCCTGGTGGGCCTCGGCCGCGTTGGCGGTCAGGACGACAATGTCCCGGACCCCTCCGACTTCTTCCCACGCGGCGATAAGTTCGTTCATGATCCGGTGGAGCGATTTTCGGCTGACGTGGGCGACCCCTGGTCGTTCCTCCCGGTCGCGTCCCCGGACGCCGAACGGGATGACCGGGGCCCGCGGGACGCCGGTGCGGGCCGACAGGTCGTCGGCCAGGTGGTCCAGGATGATGCTGTCGGTCCCGAGGGGCAGGTGCGGGCCCCGGAACTCCATCGTCCCGGCGGGAATGATCAGCCGCCCTGTCTCGGCCAGCTTTTCGCGGGCGATGGCCAGGGTCATGTTCTCGAGGCGCCAAGGATGATTCATCGGGAGCAAGGCCCCTGGTTGGGATGGTTGGGTGTCGGTGCTGCGGCCCTTGGGGCGGGGGAGTGGCTGGTGTCCCCCTCGATCTGGGCGACCGGTCTGATGGTGGCTGGAGCCGCCTTGGCGCTGTGGTCTCGAATCCGAATCCCGACCGGGCCCGCGCTCCTGATGGCGTTGCTGGCGATCACCCCGCTGGTGGATCTCGGGCTGGTCGCCGTAGCCGGGAGGCCCGATCCCCTCTCCAGGAGCCGGGCCCTGCTCGCGGCGGAGGTCACCGTGGTCCGGGCCCTGGACGCCGCCCGGCATCGCCTCACCCGCCTGGCGTCCCGGGCCGCGGCACTCGACCCTTCGACCCCGGAGAAGCTGTTCCACGCCCTCCAGCTGACGGTGCCGAGGCTGGCCCCCGAGACCGGACTGGCGCTGACCACGCCGTCCGGCCTTCCTGAGGTCTGGGGGGGACGCCACCGGGTGACGGGAGATTGGTCGGAGCCAGGTCTGGAGTTCATTGCTACAGGATACTACGCGGTGCTCGAGGTTCGGCGCCACCGTCCCGGAGGTGGGATGGCAGTGGCCAGCACTACCTTGGCCGCCGACTCGCTGCTGCCGATTCCGGTGAGCGCCCTGACCGATGTGCTGGTCCGACGGCATGGCTTCACCGTCGAGTTCCTGCCCCCGAACCCCGCCGTGGAGGACGCACTGTCCTGGCCGGCAGACCGACCGGTGCTTCAGGCGCGGGTGGTGCTCCCCACGCCAGCCGCACTCGTGGAGCGGCAGCGGGATCAGACCCGGGTCGCGGTCGCCCTGCTGCTCCTGGCGCTGGTACTTTGCGCGATCCTCATCCCTCCCCATTCGGCGCCGCGCTATGGCGCGCTCCTCCTGCTGCTCTGGCTCGGAGTCCGGAGTCCGGTTGCCCTGGTGCTCGGGTGGGATGCGGCCTGGTCCCCCTCGACGTTCTTCTCCTCGATGTTGGGGCCGTTCTCGACCGCCGCCGGCCCCCTCATTCTTACCGGCCTGGTCGGATTGGTCCTGGCGGTGGCGGTCTGGCATCGGCCGGGGCGATGGCATCCGCTGCTCTGGCTGCCATCCGTGGCGCTCACCGTGGGGACGCCCTACCTGATTCGCGCGTTCGGAAAGGGAATCACTCCGCCGGCCCATGGGGTGACCATGGCCTCCTGGTGGACCTGGCATCTGGCGCTGTTGATTCCGGCCGCCATCAGCCTGGTACTCTCCGCCGGTCTGCTCCGGAGAAACACCCGACTGCCGGTGCGAAACGGTCCTGCCACCCTGGGAGCCGCGCTGGCCGTGTTCGCGGCGGTGGTGGGCATCCTGGCATTCACCGGACAGCCGGGATGGCCCGCCTGGTACACTGCCCTCTGGGTTCCGGCCGTGGGGTTGGTGGCGTTTCCGGCCCCGCGTCGCCGGGCCATCATCTGCCTGGGGATCGTGGCGGGCTCTGGCGCCGCCCTGATGACCTGGGGCGCCGCGCTCGCGGGGCGAACCGACGTGGCGCTGCAGGACCTCCGCGGGCTCGGGGCCGAGGTCGACCCACTGGTCGAGCCGTTGCTCCTGGAGCTCGGCCGGAGTCTCGCCACCGGGATTCCGCCGACCGATGGGACCGACCTGTACCACCGGTGGTCCACCTCAGCGCTCGCCCAGCAGGGGTATCCGGCCCGGCTCGATCTGTGGACTCTGGAGGGCATGCCGGTGGCTCAGGCGGGCCTCGACCTGCTCCTGGTCACGGACTCCACCCTCTCGGCCTTTGCTACCACCGCGGGGTCGATCGGTTCTCCGATGGTGACCCGGGTCGCGGTCCATCCCGGGGTACACTACCTCCTCGGAGTGCGAGTGGACCAGAATCAGGTCGCCACAGTACTCATCGGTCCCCGGAGCGCCTTGATCGTGAGCGCGGCCCTCGGTCGGTCGCTGGCCATCTCCCACGATCGGGAGGCGCTCTACCGGCTCTCGCTCGCAACCTCGCCGATGGGTCGGCTGACCGTGCCCGAAGGTCGCTGGCGCCGGGAGGGTTGGGCCCTGCGGCTCTGGGAAACGGTGGACTATCCCGAAGGCCCGCGCGAGACCCATCTCCTGATCCCGCTGGGCCGACTGCCCTGGATCCAGATCCGCGGCGCATTGCTCATCCTGCTGGATGTGCTCCTGCTCGGAGCGCTCTGGTCTCTGGCGGAGCGGGTCGCCGGGATTCCCCGGCCGCGAGTGGACCTGGGTGCCCTGTCCCGTTCCTTCCGGGCCCGGCTCGCGCTGGCCCTCGCGCTCTTCTGCATCGTCCCCGCGGCGTTTCTCGGTGGCCTCGCCATGACCCAGCTCGGCGCCGAGGCCTCCCGCTCCCGGGAGCTGGTCCTCCAGCGGATTCTGCGGGACGCAACACCGGCCGACGGCCTGCCGACAGGGCTCCGGGCGGCGACCCGGATCCTGGTGGAGCAGCGCGACCGGGTCGATGCCGATCTGGCCCTCTATCGCCGCGGCCGACTCGAGGCGGTGAGCGATTCCGTGCTGTCGCGGCTCGGGGTGCTGCCACCGCTGCTGGAGCCCACCGCCTGGCACGCGATTCAACTCGATGGGGATCGTACGGCGGGCAACGGATGGGGGCTATGGGGCGCCGGGGTCGGGGTGAGCTCCGCGGCGGTGCTCGCGCCGCGGGGGGGGCCGGCAGACGTGCTGGCGACCCTGGCGCCGGCGAGTGATCGAGATCTCCGCGAGCGGCAGACCGATGTCGCCGCGCTGCTTCTGCTGGCGACCTTGGTCGGTGTGCTGGCGGCGCTGGTGGGCGCCGATAGGGCCTCCCACGCCCTGAGCCGTCCGGTGACCGATCTCAGGCAAGCCGCCATCGCGTTCGGCGCTGGGAGAGACCCGGCTCCGCCGGGACAGCAGCCGCCGGAGTTCGAGCCGGTCTTCGAGGCCTTCGGCCGGATGGCCACCGACGTGAAGCTGGGCCAGGCGGCCCTGGAGCTGGCCAGGCGTCGCACCGCCGCAGTGCTGACGACGGTGACCACGGGCGTCGTCGCGGTCGACGCGGAGGGTCGGGTGCTGCTCGCCAACCGTCGCGCCGCCGAAGCGCTCGGCAACTCACCCCTGGCGGGGGAGCCGCTGTCGGCCGGGCTCGAGGGCGCCTGGTGCGTGCTGGAGGGTGAAGTCGCGAATCGGCTGGCCGGGGACCTCCAGGCGGACACCGAGCTCGAACTCGATGCCGGGGAGCGGCGCTACGTGGTTCAGTTCGCCTCGCTGGGTCCCGACGTGGGTGGTCTGGTCCTCGCCATCAATGACGTGACCGAGACCACCCGGGCGGCCCGGATCCTGGCCTGGGGCGAAGTCGCGAGTCAGGTGGCGCATGCCATCAAGAATCCGCTCACCCCGGTGCGGCTGGGCATCCAGCATCTCCAGCGGGTTCGTGAGACCCGGCCGTCGCAGCTCCCCATCGCGATGGACGATACCGTGGGCCGGCTGCTGGTGGAGATCGACCGGCTCGATGCCATTGCCAGGGCGTTTGCCCGATTTGCCGCCCCCGAGGCGGGGCTTCCCCTGGAGCAGGTCCGGGTGGCCGAGGTGGTCCGGGAGGTCGCCGCGCTCTATGACTTGGTCCCCGGAATCGGGGTCAAGGCCGTGGTTCCCGACGAACTCAGGGCGACCTGTCGGCGCGACGAGCTCAAGGAGGTGCTGCTCAACCTGCTCGACAATGCCCGGAACGCCGGGGCGACGACCTTAACGGTTCGGGCGGGGGATTCGTATATGGAGGTACGCGACGACGGGCGGGGGATTCCCGCCGAACTGTTGCCCAGGGTGTTTGAGCCCAGGTTCACGACCACCTCCAGCGGCGCCGGGCTGGGTCTGGCCATCGTCCGGCGGCTGGTCGAGGGGTGGCAGGGAACGGTTTCGCTGGAGAGCGTCGCAGGGAAGGGGACCACGGTCCGGATTGATTTCGCACTACCGAACGCCGGTGGCGGCTGAGCCACGAATCATCTATTCAGGAGATGGGCAATGATCAGGAAGCTCGGCGTGACGGCCCTGGTGGCCGGCCTGGTGTTGGCGGCGCCGGGGGCGGCGGAACTGGGCGGCGGGATGCGGTTGGGAGGGATGGGCGGGGGACCCAGCATGGAGGTGCTCAAGCAGTAACTCGCGCTGACCTCCGAGCAGGAGCCCAAGGTCCAGAAGATCCTCGACGCCTTTGCCGCGGACACCAAGGAGTCCCGCGATGCGCTGATGGAGAACATGCAGATGGTCCGGGACGGAGTGGTGACCCGGGAAGCCGTTCAGGCCGACAACACCGCGGCCATGGGGAAGATCCGGGAGCGGACCGCCAGGCTGAACGAGGAGCTGAAAGTGGTTCTGACCGTGGAGCAGTACACCAGGTACGAAGCCTTCCTGGAGGCCCAGCGTTCCCGGATGCGCGGGCAGCGCCCGCCGCCGATTCGTTAGCGATCCAGGTTCCAGAATCCGGCCCCCGGCCGGGGCGGCCCGTCTCCTGCAATACCAGGAGCCGGGTCCCCCGACCGGGGGCCGGAGTCATTTCGGAACTGAAGGGGAACTCGTGGATTCGATTCCGACCAACATCGCGCCAGTCCTCGATTTGCTGGCGGAAACCCTTGTCACCGTTGAATCTCCCGGGGTCCACCTGGATTACGGGGTGGCCCTGTTTCCGCGGAATGGCCGATTCGACGCCCCGGTGTTTGGAGTCGTCACCTGTGGCGGGGAATCCACAACTTTGACGTATCGAATGCTTCAGGGACTGACCGAGCAACCGGTGTGGATCTCGGGCCGGATGATCGCCATGATCAGAGAGGCGCAGAGCTTCGGGGCCCGAGGATCCACACCAACTGGGCTGCTCGACCAGCCGGTGCTGCACGTCGCGCTGACCTGCTGGGCGGGACCGACCCGGGCCGATATGGAACGGACCGCCGGGATCGAGTCGACCATCTATGCCGGCGACATGAAGGCCCCGCTGATTCTGCTCACACCGCATCGATTGGCCGGCTGGCCGAGATAGATACTCCGGCCGCTCTGCCTGGCAGGCTAAAGGTGACCTGCTGCAATCCTCGCAATCCCATCCAGATTCGCGGTGCGCCATCGCGCCCTGGCGGAGCCGTCGGACGTTCATCGCTGGGTGGCCGAGGGGAGTGGGCCGCTGATGTCCCTGATCGTGGATGCGGCCCGGCTCCGCGCCACGATCGGGGAGATCAGCGTTTCGCTCAGAGTAGCGTAGGGGAAGTATCGGGGGTAGAGAAGCCCCCAGTGCTCAGTTGCCGTAGCCGTTCGGGTTAGCCCGGGCAAACCAGAGATGACCGGGCCCGGAGTTTGGGTCAACTCCCTGATCCATGAGGACCTCGAAGATCCCCCAGATGCAGTAGCCGCCGTCGAGCAGGGGTGTGTAGTCCGCACCGCAGAGGCCGACCCACTGAATCTTGTAGTGCCACACCGCGCCGGACCCACCCGCCACTTTGCCATTCGAGTTGTTGTTCAACCAGGCGCTGTACGGAGGCTCGGCCCATTCCTCATCGTTTCCACGGTCCCACTCGGAATTCCACTTCATCACCAAGTTGTCGGGCGAGTAGATCCCCATGCAATTCGGTCCTGCCGCGCGCTCTTCGCACCAGGAGCTGAACGTACCGTTGAAGATCCTGGCGGTCCGGTTGTAGCCGAACTCGTCGAAGCCGCTGGCGGCGAAACTCGGGGCGGTGCTGGTTGTCTGCTCGGGGCTGGTGATGGCGCCCTGGCAGGCGGCGAGAAGGATGGGGAATATCAGCAGTCGGGTGTTCATGAGATCGCCTCCTGATGTGAATGGCATCGATCGCCGGGGAACGCTGGGAAGGGCGGATTTCAATCGCCAACCTACGACCCTTCCGTCACAACAGCAACACTCCAATCGGGGCCATCCCGACTGCGCCGGTCATGATTGTGGCGCATCCAACAAGATCAACGGCAGGCCCGCCATCAGGCCCCGCCCGGATCCCCGCCATGGCCCGGTCGATGACATGACGGCATAGGGCCGCCACTTTCGCTTCGAGAGGCATCGCTCGCCCCTGTGGTGCAAGCACCAGTTGGTTGCTGGACACCCTGGCCAGCAGCTACCATCCACAACTGGGGAGAGACGCAAGGCCGCTTCCGCGATCGTCCACCGTCAGCCGGGCATCATGAACCATCGATCGCTCACCCGCTTTGCCTGGCTCGCCGTCGCGGCGGCGATCGCCACCATTGCGCTCAAGGCGGGCGCCTCCCTCCTCACTTCGTCGGTCGGTCTGCTGTCGGACACTCTGGAATCGTTCGTCAATCTCGCGAGCGCCCTCATCGCACTGGCCATGCTGACCGTCGCCGCCCGGCCCGCCGACAACGACCACCCGTACGGACACGGCAAGGCGGAGTACTTCTCGAGTATCCTCGAGGGGGCCTTGATCCTCGTGGCCGCCGGCGCCATCGGGATCACCGCCGTGCAGCGACTCATGCATCCCAGGTCCCTGGAGCAGATCGGCCTCGGACTCGCCATCTCCGTCGTGGCCGCGCTCCTGAATCTCGCCGTCGGCCGGGTCCTGCTGCGCGCCGGCAGGCGGTATCGGTCGGTGACCCTCGAGGCGAACGCGCAGCACTTGCTGACGGATGTGTGGACCTCCGTCGGCGTGCTGGTCGGGGTCGGTGCCACGTGGCTGACAGGGTGGCTTCCCCTCGACCCGATCCTCGCGCTGATCGTTGCCGGCAACATTGTTGCGACGGGGGTTCGCCTGGTCCGCCGCTCCGTCTCCGGACTCATGGACTCGGCACTTCCTTCCGAAGACCAGCAGACCGTGCTGAAGGAGCTGGCCCGGTACGCTGATCTTGGCGTGCAGTTCCATGCGCTCCGTACCCGCCAGGCTGGAGCGCGCCGGTTCGTCTCGCTCCATGTCCTGGTTCCCGGCGATTGGACGGTTCAGCGCGGCCACAGGTTGCTGGAGGACGTCGAAACCGGGATCCGTACCGTGTTGCCCAATGCCACGGTGTTCACCCATCTTGAACCATCGGACGACCCGGCCTCCTGGGATGACGTCGAACTGGATCGGGGGACGAACCCCGACGTCAACCGAGTCTGATTGTTCCGGGAACACCGGGTGCGGGGCATCCAGGGGGAGTCAAGGCTGCTTCCCGCGAATCGATGACAATGAACGACAGGGGGAGCCATGGCGGCAATCGACACCGCACTCAACGACAACCGCACCGCGGTCCATGACCTGCTCGTCGCCGGGGAGCGAACAGGCGCGAAGTTCACGTCGCCCTGGGCCCCGGGCAAGTGGTCACCCTCTCAGCTGATCGAGCACGTCGCGCGGGTCCTGGAAGAAGGGGCCCACGTGGTGGCCGGGGCGCCGTCCAAGTTCCCGACCCTTCCTGCCTTCCTCCGCCCGGTGCTCCGGGGCCTGTTCTTCAACCGGGTCCTGAAGAAGGGCGCTTTCATCAAGGCCAGGACCAACCGGCCGTTTGATCCCGAAACCGGGCCCCCGACGGGGGCCGAGGCACGGGTCCGCCTGGAGGCGGCGCTCGCCGAGTTCGATCGGGCCTGTCGGGCCAAGGCCGCGACCGGGGCAAAGGTGGCCAGCACCAGCTTCGGCCAGGTGACGGTCGAGGACTACGCCCGGTTCCAGGCGCTCCACACCCGTCACCATCGCAACCAGCTGTCGGAGCGGCTCTAGGCCGAGGATAGAGGGCTACGGCCTGAGCCCCGCCAGTCCGATGCTCAACAGCAACGCCCACTGGGGCCCCTTCCATCCCTCGGGTCCATCCTCGTATGACTCCGACAGGGAGTGGGCTCCGCGGCCCTCCCCGCCGCCATCGATCGTCACGGCGGGCACCCCGAGGCTCATCGGGTAGTTGGCGTCGGTGCTCGAAGCCGAGATGGATGGGGTGAACCCGAGCCGCTGAGCGGCGCCCAGAGCGGCCTGGACGATCGGAGCGTCATCCGACTGGCTGCTTGCGGGGCGCCGGCCGATGTCGGTGATCACCGCCTCCAACCCCACCTGGCTCGTCGGCCAGCGGGCCTTCTCGGCCGCCACCGCATCCTGGACGATCCGGCGCAACCGGCCGTCCAGCTGATCGAGGATGTCCTGGCGTTCGGAACGGAAGTCGATGTCCATGGAGCTCGACATCGCGATCGAGTTGACCGAGGTGCCGCCCTGGACCATCCCCACACTGAAGGTGGTTCGAGGATTGACCGGGACCACGACTTCCGACAGCTCGGCGATGGCCCGTCCCAGCGCGTGGATCGGGTTGGGCATCCCGAATTCCCCAAAGCTGTGGCCCCCTGGACCCTGGAAGGTGACCCGGTACCGGTGGCTCCCGATGGCCCGGCTGGTGAGCCCGAGCCCGGTGCCATCCACCGAAATGAACCCGTTGAGCTGACCCGCGCTCCGCTGGTCGAAGAGATGTCGCACGCCCCGGAGGTTGCCGGGTCCCTCTTCCCCCACGGTCGCCACGAAGACGATCGTTCCCGGAGTGGACACCCTGGCCCGGTCCAGCGCCCGCGCCACCGCCAGAATCACCGCCAGTCCTCGGCAGTCATCCCCGATTCCGGGCCCCATCAGCCGAGTCCCCTGCCGGGTGACCCGGACATCGGTGGAGTCCGGGAAGACCGTGTCCAGGTGCGCCGTCAGCGCCACTCGAGGTCCGGCGCCGCTCCCTGGTCGTTCGCCAATGACATTCCCCTCCGCGTCGATCCGGACCTGCCGGAGCCCGAGCGCGAGAAAGCGCTGCCGCACCGCTTCGCCGCGGGCCGCTTCACCGAATGGCGGCGCCGGGATCTCACAGATCTCTGCCTGCTGGGTCAGGGTCCAGGCGTTGTCGGCTCGGAGCGCATCGAGGGCCGCTTGGACCGTCGGCAACTCCCTGGCCTGGGGCTGGGCCGTCAGCACCCGGACCGGGGCGAACAGGAGGGCAAGGAGGCCGGCAAGCAGGGCAGGGCGACTGATGGTCATCGGGTATTTCTGGGTCAGGGTGGTGGATACTGCCGCTCAGGCCAAGGCAATCGCCTGGATCTCTATCAGGGCTCCGTAGTGCAGGTCCTTCACCGGCACCACGGCCCGGGCCGGGCGGTGGCTGCCCATGACGCGGGCATACACTCCGTTGACGGCGCCCCAGAGATCGCCGTCGGAAATATAGATGGTCATCGAGGCCACCCGGCCGAGCGACGAGCCGGCCGCCTGGAGGATCAACTCCACGTTCCGGAGGGCGCGCTCCGTCTGGGCCTCGATCCCGCCGGGTACCATCTGGCCGGTGGCCGGATCGGAGGGGAGCTGGCCGGAGACGAACACGAATCCCTCCGCCACGAGCCCCGGGGAATAGTGGCCCTGAGGAAGCGGCATGCTGGCGGGCTGAACCGGTTGCACCTCAGACATTGCGATCTCCGGACAGGGTGGCGGCTTTCATCTGCGCTACGAACGTCCCGATCGACCCGAGCATTTCGACCGGATTGCCCAGGTGCTGTTCGATCCGCCCGACGATGGCCGAGCCGGAGATGGCCCCGCGCGCTCCAATGGCGAGGGCACTCCGGACCTGGTCGGGGTTGGAGATCCCGAATCCCAGGAGCGGCGGGGCCGATCCCAGCGCGATGAGCCGAGCGATCAGCTGCCGGGCGTCGAGTCGCAGCGACTCATCCACGCCGGTCACTCCCGAGCGGGACACCACATAGACGTACCCCTCGCTCTCCCTGGCGATGCTCGCCAGCCGGGCCTCCTCGGCATTGGGCGGGGCGATGAAGACCGGGGCCAAGCCGTGGGCCCGGGCCGCCACCGCCAAAGCGTCCCCCTCGATTAGCGGGGCGTCGGCCACCAGGACCGAATCCACTCCCGCCTCCGCGGCGCGGGCGTAGAACCGATTCACATCCTGGTGCATCACCAGGTTGGCATAGACCAGGAGCCCGATCGGCAGATCGGGATACTCGTCCCGGATCCGCTCGACGATGGCCCAGCACTGCTCCTGCCGCACCCCCGCCGCCAACGCTCTGGTGGACGCGGCCTGAACGACCGGTCCATCCGCCACCGGGTCGGAGAACGGCAGTCCCAACTCGAGCGCATCCGCGCCGGATGCGGCGAGTTGCCGGACGACGGCCAGGCTGGTCCCCGGATCAGGGTCGCCAAGCACGGTGAAGGGCACCAAGGCCCCGGATCGCTCCTCCCCGAGCCGGTGGAACATCTTCTGATACCGGTTCATGGTTGCCTCCCCGCCTGGCCGAGTGCCGCCAGCACCGTCTGGAGGTCCTTGTCGCCTCGGCCACTCAGGTTGACCAGAATGTCCATCGGCTGCTCCGCCTCTCGCGCCATCCGAAGGGCCACCGAGACCGCATGGGCACTCTCCAGCGCCGGGAGAATCCCCTCGCTCCGGGCCAGCACCGAGAAGGCCTCCAGCGCCTCCAGGTCGGTGCACCCGACGTACTCAGCCCGTCCGGAAGCCTGGAGCGCCGCATGCTCTGGGCCGACGCCGGGATAGTCGAGACCGGCGGAGATCGAGTGCGAGTCGATCACCTGACCCTCGTCGCTCTGGAGGATCATGGTGTAGGCCCCATGGAGTACGCCGGGCCGACCTTTCTGAAGCGTGGCGCCGTGGTGGAGAGTGTCCATTCCTTCCCCCGCCGCCTCGACGCCCACCAGCCTGGCATCGGTCTCCAGGAAATCGCTGAAGATCCCGATCGCGTTGGAGCCGCCGCCCACGCTGGCGATCACCACGTCGGGGGTGCCGCCCTGCCGGTCGGCGTACTGGGCCTTCGCCTCCCGGCCGATCACCCGCTGGAACTCCCGGACCATGGTCGGAAACGGGTGCGGTCCGGCCACGGTGCCGAGCAGATAGTGGGTGGTCTCGTACGAGGCGGCCCAGTCGCGGAGCGCCTCGTTGATGGCGTCTTTCAGGGTGCAGCTCCCCTGATCGACCGGGACCACCTCGGTTCCCATCAGCCGCATCCGGAAGACGTTGGCCTGCTGCCGCTCGATATCCTTGGAGCCCATGTAGACCCGGCACTCCATCCTGAGCACCGCCGCGGTGAGCGCGGTGGCGACCCCGTGCTGCCCGGCGCCGGTCTCGGCGATGAGTCGGCGCTTGCCGATCCGGCGCGCCAGCAACCCCTGACCGAGCGCCTGGTTGGTCTTGTGCGCACCGCCGTGCAGCAGATCCTCCCGCTTGAGCCAGATCCGGCAGCCGGTGTCCGCTGCCAGGTTGCGGCAGAGATAGAGCGGGGTGGGCCGGCCGGCATACTCGGCGAGCAGTCCGTTCAGTTCTCCCACGAAGGCCGGGTCCTGCTGGGCGTCGAGAAACGCCGCCTCCAGTTGCTCCAGCGCCGGGACCAGGATCTCCGGGACGAAGGTGCCGCCGAATTGCCCGAAATACCCCTTCGATTTCATGCGTCCGGTCTCCTTCGTCCCACGCCCCGCCGGTTGGTGAGGAAGTCACGGATCAGTTGATGGTCCTTGATGCCCGGGCCGGCCTCGACCCCGGAGTTCACGTCCAGCCCCCAAACTCCGGTGGCCTCGACCTCGCCGGCGCATCCGGGATCGAGCCCCCCGCCGAGCACGATCCGATCGAGATCCGGATGGCCCTCGAGAAGCGTCCAGTCGAACCGCTGTCCGGTTCCACCGCGACGGACCGGGTCGAACCGGTCGAGCACCATCCGGCAGGCGCCCAGCGGATCCACCCTGGGAATCCCATCCCGCACGCGAACCGTCTTCCAGACCTCGCACGCCGGGTTGAGATGGGCTCGGAGGGCGGTGACCGCGCTGGGCGACTCCTCGCCATGGAGCTGCACCGCCGCGAGCCCCAGCCGCCGCGCAATGTCCACCACTTCCGGTACCGGGGCGTTGACAAACACCCCGACCCAGCGGAGCGGGGCAGATCGCACCAGTTCACCCGCCCGTGCGACCGACACCCTCCTGGGCGATTCCTCGGCGAAGATCACCCCGCCATGGGTGGCGCCCGAGTCCCAGGCGCACCGGGCGTCCTGCTCGCGGGTGAGGCCGCAGACCTTGGTGATGCCATGGACCACCGAACGGACCGCGCCGCCGAGGCTGGGTTCGCGCATCAGCGAGGTGCCGACCAGAAACCCGTCCACCATCTCTCGCAGCGCCCGGACGTCGTGGTGGGTCCCGATTCCGCTTTCGCAGATCAGCACCCGGTCGGCGGGGACCTTCGGGGCCAGTCGGCGGGTGGTCCCCAGGTCCACCTGGAGGGTATCCAGGTCCCGGTTGTTGATCCCGATCACGGGGGCGTCCAACGCCAGCGCCCGGTCGAGTTCGCGCTCCGAGTGCACTTCGGTCAGGATGGCGATGCCGACTCCCCGGGCCGCCGCCGCACACTCCCGGTATCCGGCGTCGTCCAGGACTGAGAGCATCAGGAGCACCGCGTCCGCTCCGTGGGCCCGGGCCTCGAGAACCTGGTAGGGATCCACCACGAAGTCCTTCCGGAGGACAGGCGCCGACACCGCCTCGCGGACGGCGGCCAGATGCTCGAGCGACCCCTGGAAGAACGGCGCATCGGTCAACACCGAGATCGCGTCGGCGAACGGGGCGTACTCGCGCGCAATCGTCCCGGGGTCGAACTCGGCCCGGATCAGCCCCTCGGAGGGTGAGGCCTTCTTGCACTCGAGGATGAATCCGGTCCGCCGCTGTCGGAGTGCGGCCTCGAAGCACCGATCGCTTGGGGTGATGTGGCCGAAGCTGGAGGCCGGCGCCTCCACCATCCGGCGCGCCAGGTCCTCGCGGGTCCGCTCCAGGATCCGTTCAAGCGCCATGGGACAGCTCCACCCAGCGTTCCAGCCGTCCCGCGGCCCGGCCGGAATCGAGCGCCACCTCGGCCAGGCCCACACCGTCCCGCAGGGTCGGCGCCTTCCCGCTGATCCAGGCCAGGGCACCGGTGTTGATCGCCACCGCGGCCCGGTGAGCCGCGGACCCCCGGCCCGCCAGGAGGCTGCGGAGCCACCGGGCGTTGTGCGCCGGGTCGCCCCCCCGCAGCGCCTCGATGGGTGACCTGGGCAGCCCGGCTTCCTCCGGCGTCACCTCCAGCTCGGTGACGCGGCCCTCCCGCCAGAGCGCGCCCACCGTCGGCCCGTGCAGGGCGATCTCGTCGAGCCCCGCACCGTGGACCACCAGCGCCGCCTCGCATCCCAGCAGTCCCAGCGTGTGTGCCAGCGGGACGCAGAGCGACGGGTCGTACACGCCCATCAACTGCCAGGTCGGGTGCCCCGGGTTGGACAGCGGGCCCAGCAGGTTGAAGATGGTCCGGGTGGCGAGGATCTTCCGGACCGGCATCGCATGCCGCACCCCGGAGTGGTACTGCGGTGCGAACAGGAAGCAGATCCCCACTTCGTCCAGACAGCGGCGACTCACCTCGGGCGAGGCGTCGAGCTTGACGCCCACCGCCTCCAGCACATCCGCCGAGCCGCACTGGCTTGACACGCTCCGGTTCCCATGCTTGGTCACCGGAATCCCCATCTCGGCGGCGACGATCGCCACCGCGGTGGAGACGTTGACGGTACTGGTCCCGTCGCCGCCGGTGCCGCAGGTGTCGGCCACCGGATAGGGAGGCGCCGGGAAGGGTACCGCCGCTCCGCGGAGCGCCGCCGCCGCGCCGGCGATCTCCTCCGGGGTCTCGCCCCGGGTCTTGAGGGCCGCGACCAGGCCCGCGATCTCGATCTCGTTGTACCCGCCGGCCATGAGTTGCCGGAAGATTCCGGTGGTCTCCTCCCGTGCGAGGCTCCGCCGGCTCAGGGTGTCCAGCACGCCCGACATCTTCATCTCAGCGCGCTCCCGCCCGGGCGGCCCAGCGGATCACATTCTCGATCAGAATGCCTCCCGACGGGGTCAGGACCGACTCGGGGTGGAACTGGATGCCGAGGATGGGGTGGGTGCGGTGCCTGACCGCCATGATGATGGAGTCGGTGCGGGCGAGGCTGACGAGGTCCGGCGGAGCCTGGTGGCTGGCCAGCGAGTGGTACCGGCCCACTGTGAACGGCGACTCGATCCCCGCGAAGATTGGATCGCCCTCGTGGACGACCGTCGAACTCCGGCCGTGGAGGATGACCCCGGCCCCGGTCACGATCCCGCCAAAGGCTTCGATCATCGCCTGGTGCCCCAGACAGACCCCGAAGATCGGGACCCGCCCCGCGCCCTGCCGGATCAACTCGACGCAGCACCCCGCGTCGGCCGGGGCTCCGGGTCCGGGGGAGAGGACGATAAGCGGCGGCCGGTCGGACCCGGCGGCCCGGGCCAGCATGTGTTCCGGCGTGGCCGAGTTGCGCCAGACTTCCACGGTGGCCCCGCGGCGGGCAAACTCATCCACTAGGTTGAAGGTGAACGAGTCGAAGTTGTCCACGAAGACGACGTGCAGTCCGGGGAGCGGGCTCATCCGGTCACCTCCCCGGTGATGGCCTGCAACACCGCCCTGGCCTTCCGGCTGGTCTCCTGGGCCTCCTTCATCGGATCGGAATCGAGCACCACGCCGCCTCCGGCCCGCACGTGAGCGGTCCCGCCGGCCACGTAGGCCGAACGGATCACGATCGCGGTGTCCATCTCGCCGCCGCTGGTCAGATAGCCCACCGCCCCGCCGTAGGGTCCTCGCCGGGTCTGCTCGTGTTCCCGCAGCAGTTCGGCCGCCCGGATCTTGGGGGCGCCCACCAGGGTCCCCATGTTGAGGCACGCGGCGTAGGCGTGCAGGGCATCGAGCCCTTCCGCCAGCGACCCGATCACCTCACTCACCAGATGCATCACGTGCTGATAGCGATCCACCGCCAGCAGCCGGGTGACCCGCCGAGTCCCGGGCCGGCTCACCCGCGCCACATCGTTGCGCGCGAGGTCCACCAGCATCATGTGCTCGGCCAGTTCCTTGGTGTCGGTGATCAGCGCGGCCTGGAGCCGGGCGTCGAGCTCGTGGTCGAGGGTCCCATCGGGGTGGCGCCCGCGGGGGGCGGTGCCCGCAATCGGCCGGACGGTGACGGTCCGGTCCTGCACCTGGACCGCGGTCTCCGGCGAGGCGCCGAAGAGCGTCGCCTCGGGGCCGCGCAGGTAGAACATGTAGGGGCTGGGATTGGCGGCCCGGAGCCGGAGATAGGCCGCGAACGGATCTGCGCAGGGGGTCTGCCAGGTCCGGGACGGGACGATCTGGAAGACGTCGCCGGCCACGATGTGCCGCTTGAGCGTTTCGACGGTACCGGCGTACGCCGCGTCGTCCAGATCCACGGTGACCGCTCCGCCATTCGGGGCGGGCGGCAGGGGATGGGACAGCATCCGGGCCGCTTCCACCGTCCGGGTGAGCTGATCCACCGAACGCACCGCGTCGTGGTAGCTGGCCTCGGCGTCGCTGCCGCCGACCACGTTGGCGATGATCGTGGTCGACCGGTTGACGTGGTCGAGGATCAGGATCTGCTCCGGGATCCAAAAGACGAAGTCGGGGAAGCCGAGGACATCCGCCGCTGGGGCAGGGAGCCGCTCGAAGAGGTCCACCAGGTCGTAGCCGAAGACCCCGGCGGCCAGGTGCGCCAGCGGGGCGGGCTCGGACACCAGATGGGGCCGCAGCACCGCGGCCCGGAGCACATCGAGCGGGCCGGCCGCCCGGAGCCTGGTCTGCTCGTCCCGCTCGCCCGGCGCGGGCGCGGGGTATAGCAGGGTCGTGTTCGGGCCGGTGCGCTCGGCCCGAGCGGTCCCGGCCACCGATTCGACGACAAACTCGACCAGCGCCCGGCCGTTGGCGGAGAGCGGCGTCAGGCTGACTTCGCGCCCCCGGCCCTCCAGCCGCAGCATGGTGCGCGGGAGCAGAATGCTCTTTTCCCCGGCGCCGGTGGCCGCATCGGCCGATTCGAGCAGCAGGGTATCGGGCCGAGTGCCCTGATCGGTCAGCGTGGCGTAGAGCGCCAGC
>CAYINH010000013.1:0-18922 GCA_964364615.1 uncultured Gemmatimonadaceae bacterium | reverse complement strand
CCCGTCGCCCCACGACAGCCGAGCCGGCATCCTCGACAACCTCAAGATCATGACCGAGATCATGGCCCGGGGCGGCGGCGTCGGCATCAACCTCTCCACGCTGCGGCCGCGTGGCTCCTACATCAAGACGGTGAACGGGACCGCATCCGGGCCCTGCTCGGCGATGGCTTTGAGGGTGCGGGCCAGATCGGGAAGCCGGAGCGTGTCCCCACCGGCCCAGGTCCCGCCACCGGGCTTGCCGTAGGCCGCGATCGAAGCGGGAAACTGGCTCATCCGTCCTGCCACCGCCTGATTCAGCGATGCCGCAATGCTGGCCGGAATCGTGAAGCCCCGTTCCGCCAGGCGGACCGAAGGCATGACAAGCTCCCTCCAGGGGAGCTTGCCGTACTTCCGGTGGGCCAGCGCCAGCCCGCGAACCGTGCCCGGAACTCCGGGGGCGAGGTACCCGCTCGTGGTGAGGGACCGATCGATCTCCCCATCGGCGCCGAGGTACATGGTTGGAGTAGACTTGCCGGGGGCGCGTTCGCGATAGTCGATCGTGGTGGCCTCACCCCGGGCGGGCTGGATGATCATGAAGCCGCCGCCGCCGATGTTCCCGGCCCACGGGTAGGTCACCGCCAGGGCAAAGGCGGTCGCCACCGCGGCGTCCACCGCGTTGCCGCCTCGCGCGAGCACCCCGGCCCCGATATCCGAGGCGATGGTGTTGGCGGAGACCACCAGTCCCTGGCGTGAGGCCACGGCGGGCCGATCCTGTGCCGGGGCAAGCGACGGAAGGACAAAGAGGATGCAGGTGGCGAGGCGAAGCCGCATGGTCGGGTCCGGAGAGTGGTGGCCCAGAGGATACTCCCGGCCGGGGGGACCGCACCAGTCCCGGTGGGTAACTTGCGCCAAGCCCTGGAGTGGGGCAGACTCGACGGGACTCAAGCGGGAGCAACAGGATGACGAAGACATCGCGGGTCGCGCTGGTGACGGGTGCCACCGAGGGGATCGGCCGGGCCATTGCGTTTGCCCTGGGCGCCGAGGGGTATGCCGTGGGGATCTGTGCCCGAACCGCCGCCCGGGTCACCGAGACCGTCAAGGCGCTGCGCGACGCAGGGTATCAGGCCGCCGGTGCCGTGGCCGACGTGAGCCACCCCGACCAGGTCCACGCGGCGGTGACCCAGCTGGTGGAGGCACTCGGCCCGATCGACACGCTGGTCAATAACGCGGGGATCGGCATCCTCAAGCCGTTTCAGGAACTGACCCTGGAGGACTGGGACCGGACCATGGCGGTCAACCTGCGGTCGGTCTATCTGGTAACCCGGGAGGTGCTGCCTGGGATGCGGTCCCGCGGGGAGGGGGCCATCGTCAACGTCGCCAGTCTCGCCGGGCGCAACCCGGTCGTCGGGGGCACCGCCTACGCCGCGTCCAAGCATGCGATGCTGGGATTCAGCAAGTCGCTGATGATGGAGGTCCGGAAAGAAGGAGTTCGGGTCGTGGCGGTCTGCCCCGGGAGCGTGCGTACCGGATTCGGACAGGGCCGCACGGTTCCCAAGGTTTCTCGGAGCGGCATGTTGGAACCCGAGGATGTCGCCGAAGTGGTGGTGGGTGCCCTCCGGCTCCCGGCCCGGGCCCTGACCAGTGAAATCGACCTGCGCCCGGCGAATCCCCAGGCCTGATAAGCGCTGGAGGCCGGGACTTGCCCCCAGGCGATTCCCGAAGCATTCTCAACGACCCCTCACACACGGAGTTGCCCCATGCGGTACCTGATCCTTCCCCTCGCCGTCCTCGCACTCGCCGTCCCGGTCGCGCCCGCTGCGGCCCAGGGCAGTGCGGTGTCCGGGCTGGGCGCTGCCTACCACGCGGTTCACGGGTTTGTGGTCGGCGCTGCCGAGGCGATGCCCGAGGCGAACTACAGCTTCAAGCCCACCCCAGAGGTCCGGAGCTTCGGCCAGTTGGTCGGCCACATCGCCAACGCGAATTACCTGTTCTGCTCGACGGCCACTGGGGAGAAGAGCCCCAACGCGGAGGATTTCGAGAAAGTGGCCGACAAGGCCGCACTGGTGGCCGCGGTCAAGGCCTCCTTCGACTACTGCACCAAGGCGCACGGAATGACCGATGCCAAGGGCGTCGAGTCGATCAGTCTGTTTGGTATGGACATGAACCGGCTGGGCGTCCTGGCCTTCAACACCGCTCACGACTACGAGCACTATGGCAACATCGTGACCTACATGCGGCTCAAGGGGCTGGTGCCGCCGTCGAGCCAGCAGTAACTGCGCTGTGGGCTGCTGAGGGCGGCAGGCTGCCAGTATTTAGTGGGAGCCGCCGTTCGTTGGTGTCGGTGAAGTTCAACCTCTTCAGCAGCGCCCTGAACCGGGGCTCGGCCCGGAGCGGATCGAAGATCGGGTCCCGCCCGAGCCAGGCCATCATCTGGGAATCGCCGGCGAGGGCCTGCTCGAGGTAGTCGAGGGTTCGGGGATGGTCGCCAAGGCCAAGGTGGATCATGGCCAGACTGAACGGCGGCACCCGGCCCCCGGGGGAGGTCGTCCTGAGTTCCGCGAGCTCGGCCATCGCGCCGGCCCGGTCGCCGGCGGCACCATACGCGTAGCCCAGATACGCCCCCACGAAGGGCGGCGCGCCCATCGCCTTGGCCTTCACGAGCAGCGGGATGGCCTCGCGGGGTTTCCGGGCCGCCAGGTCGCTCCAGGCCTCCACCATGACGGGAAAGAAATAGCTGGGATCAAGTTCGGCTGCCTTGCGCGCCAGCGCCTTGGCCGCCACGAAGTTCTTCTGGAACATGAACGCCATGTTGGCATCAACCAGCACCTGCGGGGACAGCGGGTCCAACTGCGCCGCCAGCTGGCTCTCCGCGATCGATTCGTCATACCGGCCGGTGAAGGCCAGTCCCATGGCGAATTGGTCGTGGGCGAAGGCGTAGTTGGGATTGAGCTCGAAGGCCCGTCGGAAGTCGTCTTCGGACCCGGCCCAGTCGAACTCATAGAACAACTTGAAGACCGCCAGCGAGGTATGAGCCTCGGCTGACATGCTGTCCAGCTCCACTGCCCGTTGGGCGGCTGCGCGGGCCCTGGGCTTGGCCTCGGACGCGGTCAGCACACCCTCGTTGTAGCCGGCCCAGAGATAGGCGTCGGACAGCCCGGAGTACGCGGGGGCAAAGGCGGGACTCAGCCGGACGGCCTCTTCGAACTGGACGATCGCTTTCTGGAGGTTCTCGTCACTCGGCCGGTTGAAGAAGTAGCGTCCCCGGAGATAGGCGTCATAGGCGTCCGGATCCACGCTCCGCGCGGCCGAGAGTCGTGACTGCTCGCTCGGCGTCAGGCGGACGTTGATCTCGTGGGCGATGGCCGAAGCGAGCTCGGCCTGAAGGGACAGTACGTCGCTCGAATTCCGCTCGAAGCTCTTCGCCCACGGGTTCCGGTCCGCCCGGGCATCGATCAGCTGGGCGGTGATCCGGACCTTGTCCCCTGAACGGACCACCGACCCCTCGACGACGGCATCGACGTCGAGCGCCCTGGCGATTACCGGTGTCGCCGGCCGGTTCTTGCCCTGGAACTGCATCGCCGACCCGCGGGAGGTCACCCGCAACTGGCTGATGGTGGCGAGGGCGGCCGTCAATTCGTCGGTCATCCCCTCGGCGAAGTAGTCCTGGCTGGGGTCGCCGGAGTAGTTGTCGAGCGGCAGCACGGCAATGGACCGGATCACCATCGGTCCCTCCGTCCCACCGGTACCGGTCCGACCCAGTATCCCTGGCCGCAGGGCAATCACCACCGCCACGGTGCCAACCGCCACGGTCGCGAGGAGGCCGATGCGTCGGATGACGGGCGAGACCCCCCAGCGCCGGGCGCCGCCAGTTGACCCCGCCGGGTCGGGCGCCGTGAGTGCATCGGCGAATTGGCGGGCGGTCGCGAACCGGTCGGTAGGTGCCTTGGCCAGCGCCCGCATCACCGCCGCCTCGAGCGACGGGGGCACGACGTCGCGCACCACCCGCAACGACGTCGGGCGTTCGGTCATCAACTTGGCGATCATCGCCCGGGGCGACGGGCCGCTCAGGGGTGGTTCCCCGGCGAGCATCTCGTACGTCACCGCGCCGAGGGCATAGATGTCGCTGCGGGCGTCGAGGTCGCGCTCGCCGGTGGCCTGTTCCGGACTCATGTACTGCATGGTTCCCACCGAGAGCCCGGTGCTGGTCAGCCGACCGCCGCCGGCTTCGGTCACCGCAAGGGCGATCCCGAAGTCGGCGAGCAGGGCCTCTCCGTCGTGGAGCAGGATGTTCTCCGGCTTGATGTCGCGGTGGATGACACCTTGGCGGTGGGCGAAATCGAGGGCGCCGGCGACCTGCTGGACGATCCGGATGGTTTCGTCGACCGGCAGCAGCCTTTCCCGGTCGAGCCGCTCGCGCAGCGACTCGCCCTGGACCAGCGGCATCACGTAGTACAGCGCCCCATCCGTGTTGCCGGAGTCGAACAGCGGCAGAATGTGCGGATGCTGCAGGTTAGCGGTGACCTGAATCTCCTGGAGAAACCGCTGCGCACCGAGCACCGCCGCGAGCTCCGGCTTGAGCACCTTGACGGCAACCTGCCGGTCGTGCCGGAGGTCGTGGGCCAGGTAGACCGTGGCCATGCCGCCCTCGCCGAGTTCCCGTTCGAGGCGGTAGCGGTCGGCCAGTGCTGCCCTGAGTTGTTCGAGGGAGGTCGGAAGCTCGGTCACGCTGATCCTGTGAAGGGTGTGAGCGCCTGGAGGATACCCCCGTTCCCAGGGCCGGACCAGCGGTTCAGTAACCGCGCTGTCGGCTGCTGAGGGTGGGGAGTGGCCTTGGGCGGCTGGCAGTCCCTGCTGCGCTCGCCTGGAAAATTCCGGGTCCGCCGGCAGGGCCTGACGCCGGGGCGGCCCCCCCCCTCAGCGGCGCTGGGCGGGCTCAGGCGGCGGTAACGGCGGAGCGCGAGAACAGGCCGAGCATGCCGCTCGTGGTGACGCAGAAACTGAAGGCCAGCGCCACCACCAATACCGCCGGGCCTGAAGTCGCCCCCTGCCCGAACGCGACGGCTGCGGCGACCAGCGTCGACCCAGTCAGAGCAGTGCATCCCAGCAGCCAACGGGACCGGACTCGCGAGGCGCCGAGCCGGAAGACCGTGGCCGCAGTAGCGAACGACGCCAGGGCCATGACCAGGTAGCGGAAGTCGGTTCCGGTGGTGAGTGCGCGCAGCGCACCAAAGCCGATGGGGATGGCCGCGATCCCGAGGGCCAGCAGGCGCACGAGCTTCCGGGCGGCGTGCTGGTTCATCGCGAACTCTCCGTGGTCACCCGGACTCTCGGTACCTGTCCTATGGCCAGATCGCCAGGATGACACCCATTCCGAGCAGCGACACCAACTGGTAACCGGCGTCGATGAGGTAGGCCGGCAGTCGCTTCTCCGAAAACATCAGCCCGCTCAAACCCACCGTGGCCGCGAACCCCGCCCAGCAGAGGGCCCCGAGCTTGAGTCCTCCCAGGACGGTGTCGACCCCGATCCGCTGCGTCAGAACGGCGAGGGCCGCTGCCATCGCGAGCCAGCAGACAAACGTCACTCCGTACGCCGGGCCGGTGTGCTTCCGCATGGCTTCCACCTGCTCGGGCGAATATCCATGCGCCGCCACCCACTGCCTGGCGAAGAGCAGTGGCGAGTACCAGAGCGCTCCCAGGGCGAAGGTGACCACTGCCGCCACCAGGACGGCGAGGAAGTTGATGTCGAGATAGGCCATGGTGCCGCTCCGGGTTGAGAGGACGAAGAACTGTCAGCAGCGAACTGCCGTCTGGCACCTAGCCTATCACCGATTTGGAGACCCGGCTATGGGAGTTCCAGGGCAACTGCCACCGGGCCGATCACGGCGAGCAAGGCGCAACGTACCAGAATGAAACCCCTTTCACGCTTGAGGCGTCTGATCCTTCATCAGGGAGGTGCCTCATGCAGACCCAGATCCGCCCGCTGGTCCGGCGCGCCGCCAAGTTTGCCCTCATCGGGATTGCGATCTGCGCCCTTGGCATTGCCCTGGAAGCCACAATCCGTGGCACCCTGAAATCTCCCGAAGATCGTGTAGCCACAACACTTTACACCCGCCCAGACGGCTGGGGCGGAACCAGGTCCAGACCGGTCGCCCTCGGCAGCCCCAATGGCCGACCGCTCGAGGCGCGGACTCCCGTCAGCCTGTCCGACCTGCCGGACCACCTGATCCAGGCGGTCCTCGCCGTCGAGGACCAGCGGTTCTACCAGCACCACGGGCTCGATTTCCGGCGGATGGGGGGGGCGTTTTTCGCCAACGTCCGGGCCGGCGGCATCCGGCAGGGCGGCAGCACCCTCACCCAGCAGCTGGCCAAGAACCTCTTCCTCTCCCGCAACCGGACTCTGCTCCGCAAGGCGCGGGAGGCCGCCCTCGCCCTGGCGCTGGAATCCCGCTACGACAAGGGCACCATTCTCGAGGCGTATCTCAACGAGATCTACCTCGGTCAGGACGGGGCGCGTCCGATTCATGGGGTTGGCGCCGCTGCCCGGTACTATTTCGGCAAGGATGTGGAGCGGATCGGCCTCGCCGAGTCCGCGCTGCTGGCCGGAATGATCCAGGCTCCCAATAGATACGTACCCGATCGCCACCCGGAGTCAGCCCGGCAGCGACGCGAGCTGGTCCTGACGCGGATGATCGAGCAGCTCCGGGTGAACGGTCCCGCTGCTCGGCGCGCCGCCGAGGGCTCCCTCCCTCGTCGGGTGCACCCGACGTCAACGCTGGACGCGCGCTGGTTCCGGGATCAGGTGGAGAGGGACGTTCGGTCGCTCCCCGCGCGAGGGGTGGCGGTGTACACCACCATGGATGCCACGCTGCAGCGGGCCGCCGAACGGGCGGTGCAGGCCGGAATTCGCCGATTGCGCCGGCAGGCGCCCGGGGTGGAGGCCGCCTTGGTGGCGCTCGACCCGCGCACCGGCGACATCCTGGCGTTGGTTGGGGGTGCGGACTACGGCACCTCCCAGTTCAATCGGGCCACCCAGGCCAGGCGGCAACCAGGCAGTGCCTTCAAGCCGATCGTCGCGCTGGCGGCGCTGGAGCGTCGTGATGACGGTAACCCGCAGTTCACCCTGGCCACGATGGTGGACGATGCTCCGCTGTCGGTTCGGGCCGGCGGCACGTCCTGGCAGCCCGCCAACTACGACGGCCAGTTCCATGGTGAGGTCACGGTCCGGGAGGCAATGGAGCAGTCGCTCAATGTTCCATTCGCTCGAATCGGGATGCAGGTCGGCTCCGAGCGGATCGTGGCGACCGCTCGACGGTTTGGGATTGCCGGTCCGCTGCGTCCGGTGCCGAGCCTGGCACTGGGCAGTTCGGAGGTGACGCTGCTCGAGCTGGCCCGGGCCTACGGTGTCTTCGCCGCGCAGGGTGAGCTGGCCGCTTCGCGCACCGTGCTCGGCAGTGCCCGGCACGGCGCTCGGCTCGAAGGGGTGAACGACCCGGTCGTCACTCGCGTGGCGGATCCGGCGGCGGCCTATCTGGTGACCTCGACGTTGCAGGGTGTGGTGACCCGGGGCACCGGGCGAGCGCTGAATGCCCAGGGCCGCTTTGAGGGGATCGCTGGGAAGACCGGCACCTCAAACGACTGGCGCGATGCCTGGTTCGTGGCCTACTCGCCCGAGCTGGTGGTGGCGGTCTGGGTGGGTCGCGATGATGGCCAGAGCATCGGGATGAGCGGGGCGACCGCTGCCCTGCCGATCGTGGCTGGGTTCCTGAGTGACATTGAGCCGGAGGACGGATGGGATGGGCCGCGTCCGCCCGATGGTCTGATCGAGGCGACAGTCTCGGCCGGGGCCGGTGACTGGTTCGGGGAATGCGGTACCACGGAGGTCTTCCTGGAGGGCACCGAGCCGGCCGAGCAAGGCTGTTGGCAGGGGGACTTTGGCTCGGGGTTCCGGGTGGACTTCGGTGAGGGGTTCAGCAGCGAGGCGATCCTGCAGGAACTCTACCGCCGTTGGGGCGACCGCCTGGAAGGGCCGGCGGCTGACCTGGTGGAGCAGGTCATGGATGCCCTGCGGGAGGCCGCCCATGAGCGGCGAGAAGGGCGCAGAAACTAGCCCTGTTCCCTGCGAGGTGGCGCCTCCTGCCGTTCGCTCTCCCGTTGCCTGATCATCAGCCGCTCGGCAAAGTCCAGCCGCTCCTCGAGTTCCAGCAGCCGCCCCTGCATCTCCTCGGCAGATTCCGCCAGAGCCTCGTGCTGTTCCATGGTGTCTTCCAGCCGATCGGCGGCGGTGCCGGACCGCTGTCGGGCCGTGAGGTAACGGGCGCCGAGCGCGCAGCCCACCGCCAGCGCCGCGTGCGTGGTGGCGTGCCAGGCCTCGCCGGGCTGGGCCGCGAACCATACGGCTCCGACGTTGGCCACGGCCAGGGCCCACGCGATCGGTATCCAGGCACGGTGCTTGAACCACATACCAGCCTCCTTGGTCAGGCCACCTTGAGCGCTGCATGACGGTGTCGGGGCAGGGGCGGTTTCAGGTGACCACCCCGGACTCGGCAAACGTGATGCGGAACAGGACATGGGGAAGCCCGGCGTGATCGTACTCGCGCTCGAAACGCATCCCGATCTTGGTCATGACTTGCTGCGACCCCTGGTTCGTTGGCAGCGTCACCGCGACCACCGAGGGGAGCCGGAGGGTGTCCCTGGCGATATCGAGACAGGCGGCGGCCGCTTCGGTGGCGAGTCCCCGGCCCCAGTACGCTGGGTAAAAACTGTAGCCGACCTCGACTTCATCCTGCTCCTCGATGAGCAGGTGCCGTAGCAGGGCCCGACCGGCGACTTTCCCATCCTGGCGGTCACGCAGGAGCCAGATCCCGAAGCCATGCCGGTCCCAGTGCTCAAGGTTGACCTTCATGTAGGCCGCGGTTCCCGCCTCGTCCTTGACGCCGCCGAGTGTCGCCATCTGTACCGGATCCTGGTGCGCCCGATGGATCTCGCCCTTGTGCTCGGGCCGAAGTCGCTCGGCGGCAAGTCGGGTCGTGAGGAACCTGTCGAGGCCGGTCATGGAACGCGCCAACCCCCCGTCAGGCATGCCGGTCAGACCGTGTTTCTCATCGCACGAGCGTGTCCAGGGTGGCCACGTCGAGCCCGGCCTCACGGTAGTACTTCCGCGTCAACTCGAGCATGGTGAAGCCATCCTCATAGGCCGCAACGCCGCCGTCGACCGGCTTGTCGAGGTAGATCAGGCCCCCCTCAACGACAAACATGATCACGGCCGGCTCCGGTGAGTCCGGCGCGATGACCAGCGTGTGCGCCTCACCGGCTGGTTCATAGATGAAGGTGCCGGGCTTGGCGACCCAGTCATGTTCCAGGTACCGCCAATGGCCAGACATGGTATAGCCACGCACGTTGCCAACGTGGTAGTGGGTGCCCAGCACGGCGCCGGGGAGACCCTTCAGCACGACGCTGAATCCCCCGGACGTGACGTTGAAGTGACAAGGCTGAAACCAGACGCCATCGGCGTAGGGAACCCAGTGAGTGCCGTCTGCCAGGTTGATGTCGGTGACGAAATGTTCGCGGCTTCTTTGATTCGGCTCCAGGCCGTCGGTAAAACTATTGAATGCGGTAATCGGCACGTGTCTCTCCTGTGTGAGAATCAACCAATGCAGCACCCCGACGCCCGCCGAGGTGCATCTTGCGTGAGCAATGCTGCGACGTCGAAACGAGGACCGGAGGCAGCCCAGCCGTGCCTCCGATGGTCAGCCCGACGAAGGCCGCGATGGGAGCCCGGACCAGGGTAGGCAACCAGCGCCACGCCACCATTAGTCTGTCGCCAATGCCACCCTCCCGTGGTCACCGGACGGTCGGGACACTTGCCTTCTCATCCTCGAGCTGCCCTGAATACTAACCCTCCATTCGGTTCGCCTACTGGGCGGCAGTTCCGAGGGCCTGATTGTAACCAACGGCCACGGATCGCCGGGTCGAAGGGTCCATCTGGAGACCCGGAGCCCAGAGCGCTGGGCACGAAGCGCCACGGGCAGACTTGCTCCGGCACCCCATTGTGTCGATCTTCCGTCCGGGTGCACACCGGTCGGTCGGCGCGCCCACTACCTGTCGCTGGGGAGATTCCATGTCTGGCTTGGCCATTGAACTGCTGCGCAAACGCTGGTGGACAGCTGTCGTTGCCTTCGGGGTACTCTCCGCGTGTGCCGGTGACTCACTCGGTCCGTTCCAGCCGGAAATCAGCAACGCCGCGGACAACTTCCAACTTCAGGCCACCAACGTCTCGAACGTGACGACGACCCTCACCTATCCCTGGGTCAACTCCGGGACCCGGGCGACGATCAACCACTCGACGACCACGACGGCCGGTTCCACCCTCCTGGTGATCAAGGACGCGGCTGGGGCCACCGTGTACAGCAAGGCACTCAGCCCGAGCCTGAACGAGCCGACGACGGCTGGGCAGGCGGGCACCTGGTCGGTTCAGCTGACGCTCACGAACTACTCGGGCACCCTCAACGTCCGGGTGCAGAAGCTCTAGCCAGGTGGTCTGCCTGGAGTTGGCTGCTGAGGGTGGGGCGTGGCCTTGGGCGCCTGGCAGTCCCTGCTACGCTCGCCTGGCGAGTTCCGGGTCCTCGGGCAGGGCCTGATGCCGCCGACGGGCGGGCTGATCTGCGACGATCGGGTGCCCTTGTCAACGAGTGGGGTTTCCTTGGTCGGGATCCTTCACTCCAGTCACGAGGCACCACCCAACTTTCAACCAAAGATAGGACTCACCCTCGGGTGCTCAGACCGGTTTGATCGAATACAGGATTGGGTCGGGCAGATGCAGCAGGCGTTCGGGATATTGGCTAGCGATTCGCCACTTGGAGTCGTGACAGCGCGCGACGCGCAAACACCAGGTCCGGAAGGTCCTGATCGCCGTATTTCCTCTGTTCGATGAAACGTCCGTACGCCGCGCGCGCCGTGGCCGAATCGCCCTTGGCCTCCGCGTAACGCGCTACCAGCAACGGACCCCGCAGCCACTCCAGCTGGGCTTCTTCACCGAAGGCGAAGTTGTTGGAGAGCCGTACCGCCACTGCCAGAGCGGAGTCGAGCTGGTTCGCTGCGCCGTACGCCTGGGCCAGTGCCGACAGGCGGAAGGCGGCCCAACGCTCGTCGTAGACCGGCTGCGCCGCGGCCAACGCGGACGCGATGTCGCCGCCAGCGAGGAACAGGTGACTCTCCAGTCCCTGTCTGATCGCCAGATCCTGGGCATTCGTCGGAATCACCCTGGCGCGGAGCGCCAGGAAGCTCGCCTTCGCAGCCTCCGGACGGTTTGCCCGAAGTTGGGCCTGGCCAAGATACAGCAGGAACGCCGGATCCAGCTCGAGGTTCTTTGCGGTAGCCATCGCGGAATCGAGTGTGCGGCGCGCCCGGACGGTGTCGCCCAGGGTGAGCAACGCCTGGGTCAGAATCACCTGGTTGCGAAACGCCGACACGCTGGGGGTACCCGACTGGTTGAGCTTGATTGCCTCGACCAGGTGGAGCACCGCCTGGCGGAACTGTCCCCGAGACATCTCGAGCCAGGCGAGCGACCGGAATCCCTGGGCCCGATCGAACGCCCGGCCGGTCGCTGCCATCCTCAGGTAGACCGACTCCGCTTCCGCCGGTCGTCCCGCCCGGACGAACGCAACCCCCCATTCGTGATTGATGTTCCCGCGAAACAAGACCAGGGAATCACTGCGCCCTGCGGCGGCGTACTCGGCGAGCGCTGCCTCCGCGCGCCCCTCGAGCTGAAAGCAGGTCGCCAGATTGAGGTGCCCGTTGCGGAACAGGCTGTCGAAGCTCAGCGATTTGCGAATGGAGGGGATCGCCTCGCGGCACCGGTACTGGCGCATGAGCACCGTGCCGTGATTGAACCAGGTGTCCCGGGTGGGATAGCGCTCGGCCAGCATCCTGGCGTAGTCCACGGCCTCGACGTCGCGCCCCTGACGCTGTGCGGCCAGGCCGAGAATCCGAAGCCGCTCCCGCTCGGTAAGCCGATCCACCTGGGCCAGCGCGCGGTTGATCCAGCGGTCGCCGGTCACCCGGTCGTTGCGTGTCAGATACCAGAGGTCCGCCAGCGCGGCCAGCGCGAGCGCGAAAGTGCTGTCCAGGGCGACCGCCTGTTCCCAGTGCTTCTGGGCGGCGAGATTGTCTAACCGGCTCCACGCCTCGCCGCCGGCGACGTACGCTCGCAGCGCGTCGAGGGATGAGGTGGTGATCCTGGGCAGCGGTTCGGGGTTGGCGCGCAGGTCCCACGCTGATTCCCCCAGCGCCTTCCGGGTGCGCCCGAGGAGGCGGTCGATGCCTTCCAGCAGGCCTCCCCTCCCATTCACCCGGAGGCTCGTGGCCTGGAGGTCCCGGCCGGTTACGGGGTCGATCAGGCGAGCGCTCAGCAGGTAACTGGTATCCACTTGGGTGACGTCGAGCGCGATGACCATCACCAGCCCTTCCCGAACGGCGACCTCTCGCGCCAGCGGCTCGGTGAGAACGCTGTCGGCTCCGACCCGCCCCATCCGCGCGAGGGTCTCCCGCACCCGGCTTCTGGGGAAGAGTGAGAGGTAGCGGGAACCTTGCAACCCGATGGTTGCCGCCGTGTAGAAGGCTCCGCCCAGGGCCGAATCGGTGGTGGCGTTGTGCACGTCGGCGAGAACGATCTGTCCTCCTCGGCCCACCTCGGCCGCTCCCGGACGGACCAAGGCCCACCCCAGGGCGAGGACCGCGGTCAGGGCACCCGCTGCAAGCGCCAGAGCCCGGGGCCGGAGGATGGCTGAGCTTGCAAGCCGCATGTGGTATCGCTGCCGCTCGGCCCGATCCGGTGCGCTCGGAGGCAGCCGCCGGATCGCCCTCGCGGCGAGCCGGTGCAGCGTTCGTCGCCGGCTGGGTGCCAGGCCGTCATACACCGCCTCCCGGGTGGGCTCGCTCGGGAATTCGTAGGTGCCGGGCCGCCGCTGCGACTCGCGCAGGATCCGGCGGGAGAGCATCTCTCCCAGGGCGAGGCGAAAGCGATCTCCTGACACTCCCGAGGTGTGCTCCAGCAGTTCCGGCTCGATTTCTCCTTCGAGAACCGCCGCGGCCTCGGCGGTGGCGCGCGCGTCGCCACCCAATCGCCCGATCCGGGCGGCGATCGCTTCGCGGATGTCGGAGGGCATTAGCAACCGCTCGCCTTCGAGCGCCCGGGTCAATGTCCAGCGGCCGTCCGGTCCCGGCGCGAGCAATCCGGCATCCACCCACCCGAACACGATGCGCTCGATCTGCCCCGGGTTGCCGGAGGAACCCCGCAGCAGGTGCGCGGCGACCGGCTGCGACGCGTCCGCGGCCAGCGGCATCATCGAGGCGACCATCAGCTCGACTTCACGATCGTCGAGCGGAGGCAGATCCACCCGAGTGACGTGCGCGGAGGCCTGCCGGAGGTCGTGGTCGAGCGGAGAGGCTGCCAGTGACTCGGAGCGGCTGGCGACGACCAGGAGGCAACCAGAGGGAGGCCGACGGACCACCGCACTCAGGACCTCGAGGCTGGCGGGGTCGGCAGAGGTGACATCGTCGACGACGAGGAGCAGCGGCGCTTCCGCGGCGACCTCGGTGAGCACCCGTAACACCGCTTCGACGGGGGGCACCTCGGGCGATGCCGGCGGGAGCTGAGGCATCCGCTCCCTGATTTCAGGTGCGATCTCCGCGGCCCGCGCTAGCGCCGTGGCAGGTGCCGCACGGAAACCTGGTGAGTCCGCGAGCGCGGTGAGCAGCGGGCGGACGACGGACCAGGGCCGCTCCTGTTCCGCTCCGAACGCACGGCTTTCGACCACGGTGGCGCGCGTGGGCCCTGCCCGGACCATCCGGGCGAATTCCCGGCCCAGCCGGCTCTTGCCGAACCCTTCGTCGCCCAGAATAACCGCCACCGCGCCGGCTCCGGCTGCAGCGGCCCGCCAGCCTTGCTGCAGCCGGCCGAGTGCTTCCGTTCTGCCCACCAGATCCGGCGTCAGCAGGCCCCTCTCGCCCAGGCGCGTCGGCTCCGGGGCGGGGACAAGCAACGCCCCAAGCCGAACGAACTGTTCCGATGGGTCCACGCCGAGGTCCGCGCGGACGCGGGAGATGAAGAGAGCGTGGCGGGCTGCCGCCTCGGCGGGCCTTCCCGCGATTCGAAGTGTCTCCACGGCGCTCCGGTGGGCGTCCTCGTCATACGGGAGTGCCTGGCACCAGCGCTCCACCACGGCAAGCGCGGTTCTCCAATCTCCGGCGACGCGGGTCCGGTCCACCAGGCGCCGGTAGGTCCAGGCGAGCTGCCTCCGCAGTCCGACCCGTTCCTGCTCGATCCAGGCGCGCAACTCCTCCGTGCCCAGATCCTCGCACCCGGCGAGAAAATCGCCCCGCCACAGCGCCGCCGCGTCCTCCGGTCGGCCCTCTGCGATGGCCTTTTCGAAGTCCCGAATGTCGAATCCGATCCGATCGGGGGCAAGCCGGACGGCGTCGGGGGTGATCTCGAGGATGTCGCCGAGCTCGGCTCGCAGCTCGGAGAGCGCCTGCCGGAGCGAGTGGCGGGCGCGGGGCTCGTCCCGATCACCCCAGAGGAGGGTCGCCAGTTCCCCGCGGGTCACCGGTCGCGGTGTCCGGCGGGCAAGGTAGGCAAGAAGGACCAGCTCTTTTCGTCGGCGGGGAAGAAGCGGGGCTTCGCCGCCGGAGAGCTCGATCCCGCCGAGGGTGAGGAGAATCGGCACGGGTGAACGCAAGTCCTTCCAGCAATGTGATTTGACGCCGGTCTTGACGGTCGTTTGACCAGCTTCCGCTAACATGGCGTCGGTCGGAGGGAATGTCTAGTGGAGACGGATTCCGGGAGGAGACCGAGTGACCGCATCTCGAGAACCGTTGCTGAACGCCACCGTCCACTACGGCTACTTCGTGCTCCAGGCCCGGGTGACGCGGGGCCCCGAGGGGATCGAGCTCACCGGGGTTCTCGAAAACCTGGGGACGGGGGAAAAACGTCCCTTCGACGGATCCGACGCGGTGGTCCGGATGATCGAAGACTGGGGCAGGCGGCGGGCTGATGGAGCAATCCAGACGAGTGGCTGACGGGTGCGTCACGAGAGGGAGACTGAACCGATGTCAAAGCTAACCGGCGTGCCGAGCCTCGGTGCAACGATCACAGCGCTTCTGGTACTGGGTTGCGGTGGTGGGACGGAACCGACGAATCCGCCCCCACCCCCGCCGGCGACCGTCGCCACGGTGGAGGTCAGTCCAGCCACCGCCACGCCGGTAGTGGGCCAGACGGTGCAGCTGACCGCCACGCCGAAGTCCGCCGCAGGCTCCCCACTGGCGGGCAGGACGATCGTCTGGAGCTCGAGTGCCGAGTTGGTGGCGAGCGTTTCCGCCAGTGGACTCGTCACCGGCGTCACTCCGGGGCAAGCCACGATCACGGCCACCGCGGACGGGGTGAGCGGCACCGCCATCGTCACCGTGACACCGGCCCAGCCCGCTTCGTGCACCGATTGCCTGGAAGTCGTTCCGAGCGCGCTGCTGCTCACCGGGGTGGGCGCCCAGCAGCAGATCGTCGCCTTCCTGGTGGACGCCGACGGTCGCCGCACGGCCGTTGCCGCCACGTTCGAGAGCTCCAACCCGGCGGTCGTGGCCGTCACCCCGGCGGGTCGGGTCACCGCAGCCGCCAATCTGGGCTCGAGCCAGCTCACCGCGCGCGCCGGCGCCCTCACCTCAGCCCCGGTGCTCGCCCTGGTCGCGCAACCCGCTCCCGGCGCCCTGCTGGTTTCCGACAGCCAGATCGAGGGCGGCATCGTGGCGGTCGATCCGGCCGCGCCATACAAACCGGGGTGGCAGTATCGGGTGCGGCTCCGGGGCCCGGTCCCCGCGGTCGGCCAGGTCGTGCTGGGCACCGGCGCGACCCCGGTTGGGGGCCAAGTGGTGAGCGTGACCAATGTGGGCGACGGGAAGACGGATGTGGTGCTCGCCTTGCTTCCGATCAGCGGGATGTTCGCGGCGATCTCTGTCAACCAGCAAGTCTCCCTGGCACAGGCGGCGAGTACGGCCCCGGCGGCAACCGCGGCCGCCTTCGCCGTGGAGAAGCTGCCGGACGGGACCCTTCGCTATCGGGCTCCGGACGGTCACCGACGGTTCAGCCTCTCCAACGTGCGTGCCTCCACCCCGGGATTCGCGCCGAATGCGGTGGACTTCGATCTCGGCCCGTTCTCCTGCGAGGCAAAGGTCGAGGGCGCGCTGTCGTTTCCGCTGATTCTCGAGGCGTTCAGCTTCGATCTCAATCCCAATCTCACTCTCGACCTGGTGTTCACTGCAGGTTCGCTACAGCGGCTGGTGGTGCGAGGCGACATCACGCCGAGACTGTCGTCGAATCCCCGGGTCGACGCCGCCGTCGAGGGAAGTGTCGAGTGCAAGCTCCAGCTCAGGACGTTGATTCTGCCGATCGGCGGGCCCGTCGCCCTCATCATCGGCGGCCAAGTGCCACTCGGTGTCGGGTTCGCGCTGAAAGGGAAGGTCGGTCTCGCTGGCATCGGCTACGATGCGTTCCTGCAGTCGACCGTGACAGCCGCCTTCGGCCTCGATTGCAGCGGCGGCTGTCAGGTGGTGGCCGATCTGACCAGTGACGCCAGCGGCTTTTTCAAGCCGGTCTTGCCGGCCGCCTTTGACAACCTGCGCGCCGAGCTGGTGGCAAGTGTGTTCGGGTATGCCGAGCTCCAGATTGGCAACCCGTTTCTCAAGGCGCTCCAGTTCAAGGTGGTCGACATCCAGGCCGGCCTCCAACAGAAGGCCGAGCTGGCGAGCGAGCAGGGGCAGGTGGATGACCCCTCCTATGCCTCGCACTTCAAGCTGTCGCCCATGATCAAGGCCGGGACCACGTCAGATGTCGCCGCGCTCGGCGAGCTGCTCAGTCTCGAGTTTGCGGAGCTGAGCTTTGCTCCCGAGCTGCCCATCCTGGCGCGTTCGCCAGCCGGCACGTTCACGATCACCCCCGCCACGGTTCGCGCGGGGACCGCGGCCGGTCTCGGGGACCAGGCCACCTTCACCGTTACACTCGATCCGGTCACCTTCCTCGGGGCCTATGCCGTCGAGCGGGTCGAAATCCGCTGGCTGCGGAATGGCGCTCTGCAACCGGGCCGCCCTGGGTGTACCTCGCTGGCGCCCGCGGCAAGTGGCCAGGCGGTCTTTACCTGCCAGACCGACTTTCTCGAGGCCGACGCGGGAACCCAGACGTTCTACGCGTTTGTCAAGGCGAAGCTCTTCGGGATTCCAGTGCCCCTGCTGCTGGAGATCGGTCCTGATGCGGTGGCGGCCGTCAACGTGGAGACCTGCCCCGAGGACGACCTTCGAGTCCCCTCCCCGTCCGGTATCGCCGCCAGCAGCTCGGGGTGCGAGCCCCCGCCCCCGCCCCCACCCCCACCGCCGCCGCCTCCCCCGAGTGGCAACTGCCCCGACGTTGTGGTGGGTAGCGGAAGCCAAGGGCTGCCCGCGAACTCCGACAGTCTCCGCGCCTTGCGCTGCATCCGGAACCTGAAGGTGGTCTCGGCGGCCCCGGTGGACCTGCCCAATCTGACCATGATCGCGGAGGCATTCCAGATCACTTCCCCAACGACAAGTTTCAAGGCCGCGGCGCTGGCTTCCGCCGGCTCGACCGCGATCCAGTCATCCGGCCTCACTACTCTAGAGATGCCGTCGCTGTCAGCCCTGTACGGGGCCGTCAGCATCCAGGGGACCTCACTCCCGAAGCTTGAGCTGCCATCCCTCAGCATGGTGGCCGGCCCCATCGCCATCGGCGGGGCCAGTATCACAACCCTCAAGATTCCCCTGAGCATCGTGTACGGCAGCGTGAGTATCGGTGGAACCGGGATCTCGACCCTGGCGTCGTTCGGGTGTCCCACGATCTACGGCAGTCTGTCGATTTCAAACAACCCGAACCTCCCGCAGAGCGAAGCGGTGGCCAAGGTGAACTGCATGAACGTGACGGGCAGTGTCTCCGTAAGGGACAACAAGCCGTGACCGCTGGCCGTGGTCAGGCTCCTTGCCCGGCATTCGTGCTTGCCATGTGCGGAGCCGGGTGCCGAGGGTGGGGCGCGTGACCTTGGGCGGCTGGCCGACGCGATCGCGGTGTTCGAGCTCAGCGTCGAGGCCTATCCCGAGGGGTACAACGCCTATGGCAGCCTGGGCGAGGCGCTGCTGGCCCGGGGCGATACCGTGTCCGCGATCCGGAACTACGAGAAGTCAGTGCAGCTGAACGCCCAGAACCAGAATGGCATCGACGTGCTGAAGCGGATCAAGGGGCAGCAGCGGTCCGGCACAGCAGAGGAGGGAGGCGAAGGCCGCGGCGACCGCGCTGCCCCCGGCCCCCCATGCCTTGAGGCTCTCCCTCAAGGGGTCGTCCCGCCGAGCGCGTTCAGGATGGCTTCCACCGAGGGTGCACCACTGACGCGGCAGGACAACTCGCTGCCCTGGGGACCGCCTCCGGAGACGTCCGCCCCGTCCACCAGGATCGTGGGTGAGCCGTACCCGCGAACCCGTTCCGGCGCCTCCGGGGCTGCCAGATCCCACTCGCTCCATGCGTCACCGGCTCCCGACGCGCCCAAGGCGAGCCGGAGGTTCTCCCTGGCCTGGTCGGCGTGCGGGCACCCGGTGAAGTGTACCAGTTCGATCCGGTGGGTCATGGCTGGTCCTCCTCGATCGCCTTCAGGATGGGACAGTCGCCGGTCGGGGTCGACGTGTCGCAGTCCGACCGGAGTTTCGTGAGGGTTCGACGCATCGTCCTGAGCGCCTTCAGGCGATGGTCGATCCGCAGGAGCACGGCGTCGGCCCTGGCTGCGACCGACTCGCAATTCGTTCCCGGTCCGACCCGCAGGTCGAGCAGCCCCCGGATCTCCTCGAGGGTAAGGGCTTGTCAGGAAATAAATGATTGAGTTGATGCTCGACTGTATATATCTTG